>JAPYPO010000816.1 GCA_029937645.1 Candidatus Hydrogenedentota bacterium | reverse complement strand
TGCTAGAGCCGTGATCGGTCCAGGATGTATTCTTAACACAGGTAGCTCCGTGGATCACGATTGCGAGCTGGGGGCCTCCGTACACATTGCCCCCGGAGTGAGACTCTCTGGCAATGTTATTGTCGGCGAGCTGTCGATGCTGGGAACCGGAAGCTGCGCGATCCAAGGCATCACAATCGGTTCAAACTCCGTAGTTGGAGCGGGTTCGGTGGTGGTGCGAGACATACCCGACAATGTGGTTGCCTACGGGAATCCCGCTAGAGTCAAGATAAATAGAAATCTGGACTGATATGGATCGACCTTTTCAAGTTGGTCTTTCATTTCCACAGACATCCCGTCGGAGCGTCAAGAGTCCCCTAAAACTCCCCCTAAAACTCCCCATTCGTACTCGTGGATGGAAGGCCATTGGCCCTATCGCTGGATTCGTCACGCTTTCGGTTATCAGACAAGTTTTCGGCAGCTTTGTGGGAATGTCAGTCTAATCAGCACATGCAGCAGACTTCGCCGCTGACGCGCGAGGCGTTAGGCCTTCTAAGGATGCCCAGAAAAAATGTTTTCCCGCTTAATCGCTTTCTCTCTGATTATTGTTACTTGTCTCACATGCGTGACCTGCAACAGGTCGCCCGGAGCAGATGGGCAAATAGATGGGATTGCCTCATTAACGATCGTAGACGGCCCAGAGGAAGCCGTGTACAATTCAGGCATCATAAGATTCAAGGACGGTAAATCGCTCGACACTGGTATCTATGAACTGGATTATATAGGCACGTTGGCAACATCGCGAGGCCCGTTCCTGATCCTCTCTGGACGCGAGTGCCTTGAGTGCGACGCGGGCTTCGAGATATTCGTTTGCCCAGTTTCTGATGGAAAGTTGGACCTACGCGGCTTGGCTCGACACCCGCACCCCGGGGAAAACTTCGTGGAAGGCGAACTCTATTACGAAGCGCGGGCATTCTTTGGCGACTGCTTGACTGACGGCGCACCGAAAATCGTGTGGTTTGAAACGTATTATGATAAGAAAAGTGAGCACCAAAGCGTATACATCATCAGCGTCAACGAGAATGGCGATATAGTTCCTGTAACCCGAGATTACCCATATGGACCCGTCGGCGACCGGAGCCAATGAGATTGAAGCAGT
>JAPYPO010000305.1 GCA_029937645.1 Candidatus Hydrogenedentota bacterium | reverse complement strand
ATCTGCGGATCACCGAGCTCATGTACCATCCGGCTGATCCCAATTCCGACGCCGAATTCATCGAGTTGAAAAACGTTGGGGCAGATTCGATCAACCTCATCAACACCAAATTTACCAAGGGCATTCGCTTCACCTTCCCCCACACGATCCTCGCTCCGGGTGAGTACATTCTCGTAGCCAAAGATCTAACAGCGTTTGCTGCCCAGTACTCGCCCCCGGGCGGCGTCGAGGTACTCGGTCCCTACGCGGGCGCACTCGAGGCGAGCGGCTCCTTGAATGACGCCGGCGAACGGATCCGCCTCGAAGATCCCACCGGCGCTACCATTCTCGACTTCAATTATAAAGACGGCTGGAAGTCCATCACGGATGGCGACGGATTCTCCTTAACCATCATCGATCCCACCGGCGCCACCGCCCTCTGGGACGACAAAGACGGCTGGCGCGCGAGCGCACTGGCGGGTGGGTCACCGGGAACGGACGATAGCGGACTGATTCCCGACCCAGGCTCCATCGTGATCAACGAAGTCCTGGCGCATTCACACGACGGAGCGCCAGATTGGATCGAGCTCTATAACACGACCGGCTCCGCCATCAATATCGGCGGATGGTTCCTCAGCGACAAGAACTCCGACCTGAAAAAATATGAAATCGCCGCAGGCACCTCCGTCCCCGCAGGCGGCTACCTCGTATTTTACGAAGACCAACACTTCGGCAACGTCGCCGACCCCGGAGCCAACTCCCTATTCGCGCTGAGCGAAAACGGGGAGACGGTACACCTGTCCTCGGGCTCCGGCGGCCAGGTGACGGGCTATCGGGATCAGGAAGATTTCGGCGCATCCGAAACCGACGTGGCCTTCGGACGCCATCTCAAGTCCACCGGGACTTACAACTTCGTCTCCATGAGTTCCAACACCCCCGGCGCGGCCAATGCGGCTCCCAAAGTAGGCCCGGTCGTGATCAGCGAGATCATGTACCATCCGCAAGACCCCAACGGCGACGCCGAATACATCGAGCTACAAAACACGACCGGAAGCCCTGTTAATTTATACGACCTAGAGGGCAATCCATGGGCGTTTACCAGCGGCATCGAATTCACATTCCCGCCGCTCACGACGCTCCCCGCCGGAGGCCGCCTGCTTGTCGTCAGAGATCTCGCAGCCTTCGCGGCGCAACACACACCGCCCGGCGGCGTGCCCGTCCTCGGCCCGTACACCGGCGCATTGAGCAACGGCGGCGAGAGACTCGAACTCGCCCTACCCGGCGATCTCAACGAGTTAGGCATACGCCACTACATCCGGGTCGACCGCGTGAACTACGACGACGTAGCCCCCTGGCCCACCGCGCCCGACGGGATCGGCACATCCCTTACGCGCAAGGTAACGACCGACTACGGTAACGACGTGGCCAACTGGGAGTCGGCTGCGCCCACGCCCGGCGCCTCCTAGAAGATTGGCGCAACCGGCCCATCTCCACCCCTCGAAGGCTACCGTAGCCTAGCGCGGCATAGCCGCAACCAAATCGGTCGAACTGATATCGGCCCAATGTCTTCTTTCCTGTCATTGCGAGTCGGAACCCGCTTCGCGGGAACTTGGGATAAGGAACCACCCTCACCTTGATCCTCTCCCTGAGGGAGAGGTGAGCGACATGAAGCTCGCACGGTGGAAATTGAGCCTCTTGCTAACACTGTGGCCCTATGCCTCCACACTCCAGGGGTCTCTATATCGAGTAGAACTCCTTTCGAAGATCCAATTCGCTATTTCCTCTCCATCAGGGAGAGGATTAAGGTGAGGGTGGTCTTTTGAGAACGACTTTCTTAACAGCTCAACACCCCGTGCCGTGGGCGAATTAAGGAAGAAACTCAGACCAAACGAAAGCACCTAAAAGTGGGACCGCAGGAAGCGACGTGGCAATCTCTTCAACATAAATCCGCCTCTCTTATTCGAGTAATCTCTCGGGAGGGCGAGCGTACCCGCGAGCCGTAGGCCATCTGACATACCGCAGCTCGCGAGTACGCTCGCCCTCCCGGGGTGTTCCTCCAGCAATTTCCCGCGAAGCGGGTTCTGACTCGCAATGACAAGTCGGGAGATCTAACAACGTAGTGGAAATAATCTTGCAAAACTTCTTAGCGCCCCTGAGATTTAGGGAGCTATAGGCGTACACTTCGGGTGGGTAGGCAGCGGCACATTCTTTGGCGTTGGCTCTGATCCGCTCCAATTCGAAGCGAGTATCGCCATCCGTTAGACTGGTCGAGTTGCCAGATGTAGGCGGCCTTCATCATCGATCCAGATGGAGCGAAGCCGCGTGAATACTTCAGGATCTATTAAAAGCGAGGCACAAAAAAACATGTCAGGAAACGGATATAGAATGCGAACACTTCTCGTATGCCTCCAATCGACAGCCTTTCTGCTGGCAGCCTGTCCGAATTGGGTTCATGCTCTTCCCGGAGATTCAGAAAATCCGGGGGATTTTCCGGGAACTCATCAGGCGTTGCCGCAGGAATTTCCTGCGGAGCTTGAGAACTCCACTATGTTTGACCAGAACAAGGAGCCTCCCCATGCCACCTTCGTGCCCTTTGTTGATGCAAAGGGCGTGATGGAAGATGACTGGGAGGAATCGCCTTATTATGAATCGCTTAACGGGACATGGAAGTTCTACTGGGTGAAGAATCCCGCCGACCGGCCCGGGCGTTTTTACGATCCCGATTTCAGTGTCGAGGAATGGGATGATATCCAGGTGCCATCAAACTGGGAAATGAAGGGCTACGGGATTCCCATCTATGTCAACCAACCTTACGCGTTCGCCGATCCCAGGGCTCTCATCACGGAGATGCAGAGGCCGAACCCGCCTCACGTTCCGCATGACTATAATCCAGTGGGTTCCTACAGGAGAGAATTTTCCCTTCCCTCGGACTGGAAGGGCAAGGAGGTCTTCATCCATTTCGGGGCGGTGAAGTCCGCCATGTTCATCTGGGTTAACGGACAGAAGATAGGCTACAGCCAAGGCTCCAAGACCCCAGCGGAATGGAACATTACGCCCCATGTCCGCTTCGGAGAAGGCAACACCCTGGCCGTGCAGGTCTTCCGCTGGTCGGACGGCACCTATCTTGAGAGCCAGGATTTCTGGAGGATGAGCGGCATCGAGCGGGATGTGTATCTGTATGCGACTCCCCGGGTTCGCATACGGGATTTCTTTGCATTGACTGGTCTGGAGGACGATTACACGGATGGAACGCTGGAACTGACGATAGATCTCACGAACCATCATCCACAGCAGCCGGCCGAGGGCTATTTCGTTGATGTGGAATTATACGAAGAGGGGCGGCCGGCCCCGATTGTTGCCGAGGCCCTTCCGGTCGCCTTCGACGATGCGGGCACGGCAACGATTTCGTTCGAGATTGAGGTGGGCAGTCCGAAGAAATGGACGGCGGAAACACCCGACCTGTATAGCCTTGTCCTGTCGCTCCGGGATCGGGGGAATGAGACCACGGAGGCCGTCGGAAGCAAGATTGGCTTTCGGAGATCCGAGATGAAGAATGGGCAATTGCTGATCAACGGCAAGGCGGTATTGCTCAAGGGGGTGAACCGTCATGAACACGACCCCCATGAAGGACATGTGATTTCCGAGGAAATCATGCTGCAAGATATCCGCCTCTTCAAGGAGAACAACATCAATGCCGTGCGGACGAGCCACTACCCGAACGATACCAAGTGGTATCGACTCTGTGACCGGTACGGCATTTATGTGTTTAATGAGGCGAACATCGAGGCGCACGGCAGTTTTTGGAAAGGGGGATGGGGTGGGGGACACCTCGCGAAGGTTCCCGCCTGGGAGGCGGCGCACGTCGACCGCGTCAGGCGCATGGTGGAACGAGATAAGAATCACCCCTCGGTAGTTGTCTGGTCGCTGGGCAACGAAGCCGGAAACGGAGACGCCTTTGCGGCATGCTACAAGTGGATTCAGGACAGGGATCCTTCGAGGCCCGTGCAATATCAATTCAAGGATCCACAACCCTACACGGATATTGAATCTCCCATGTATGCGGGGGTCGGCTACCTAGAGAAATTCGCCAGCGAGCCGCAGGCGAGGCCCTTGATTTTGTGCGAATATTCACACTCGATGGGCAACAGCACGGGAAACCTCCAGGATTACTGGGATGTCATTGAAAAGCATTCGCAACTTCAGGGCGGATTCATATGGGACTGGGTGGATCAGGGGCTCGTGAAAGAAGATGAGAACGGCGAGAGGTTCTGGGCATACGGCGGTGACTTTGGAGAGGGCACTGTGCCCAGCGATCTTAACTTCTGCCTGAACGGCCTCGTCGATGCGGACCGCGCCCCACATCCGGCGCTATCCGAGGTCAAGAAGGTCTACCAATACATCAAGATTCTGCCCAAAGATCTGCGGAGCGGAAAAATCAAGATCCGGAATATGTATGATTTCAGAAGTACCGAGGGACTTAGCTTCGAGCTGTCTGTGCTAGCCGACGATGAGATCGTCGCAACGCAAGCCTATGCAGACTTGGTTATTTCCGCGGGATCAGAGCGGGTCATCTCCTTCCCCTTACCCCAGGACCCCATCCACGCAGGCGCGGAATATTTTCTGAACATCAACGTCACGACGACCGAAGAGGAAGGTTTACTTCAGGCGGGTCACGTTTTGGCGCGCGAGCAGTTTCTGCTTCCGATCTACCGGGAAAGGGATGCGGGCGAGGCCACGGGATTGGGCGCGTTGCGGTGGAAAGAAGACGATGCCCGTATTTCCATAAAGGGCCACCGGTTCAAGATTCATTTTGATTCGAACACGGGAATGTTGACGAAATACCGGTTCCGGGGAAAAGATCTGATCGTCCGGGGGCCGGAACCTAATTTCTGGCGCGCGCCGACGGATAACGATTTTGGTTTTAAGATTCGCGAGAAACTTGGTGTTTGGGAAAACGCTGCTCCAAACCGTGTGTTGAAGGACTTCATTATTGAGGAAGTGGACGACAGTAGGGTTGAGATTCGGGTTGTGTATGAACTGCCGGACGCCATTGGGACAACCCAGGTTCGCTATACCCCGGATTTCCCATTTGGAAGAGTCATCTTGAGATCCGCCGGCATCGATT
>JAPYPO010000815.1 GCA_029937645.1 Candidatus Hydrogenedentota bacterium | reverse complement strand
GGAGTAGCTCGCATTAAGTTGAAAAAGATTCAAAGGGCTAAAGTCAAGAAATCTCGTAAAGAGAGTGATAGAAGCAAGCGGGTTTGCACGGGACAGAGTTTTGATTGTTACATGACTTCTTCAATACAGCCTTGGGAATCTTATCAGAATGTTTTAGAGAGATACGAAATTATGCACGATTGTAATAACAGCTTAGAACATCCTCCTTCGGACTCTAAATGGTTTGAGGATGCGAGAAAAAAACTAAAATTGGAAGAAAGAAAAAAAATGAATTGGATGGAGAAGTTGTTAGATTAAGCCCGTCGCTCCACTGGCTCCAACTACAAGGATGGTCATATTTTATCGTCTAGGTAAATTTTTGTGTTAAGCGCACATCCCCACCTCCCTAGTCGTTGTCTAGGGTGTGGAGTTCCCTGCGCATGATCTTCCCGGTACTGGTTTTCGGCACGTCATCAACGAACTGGACCTTTCGCGGGCATTTATAGGCGGCCAACGACTTGCGGCAGAAGTCGATCATATTTTGCTCGGTTCCGGTCACGCCTTCTTTCAGGACCACATAAGCTTTGGCAATTTCTCCCTTCATCTCGTCGGGCTGTTTACCCACGGCCGCGAGCGCCACATCTGGATGCGACGCGAGAGCACGTTCGATCTCGGCCGGATAGACGTTGTAGCCGCCAGTCAGGATCATATCCTTTTTGCGATCAACGATACAGACGCAACCGTCCTCGTCCATCGTGCCAAGGTCGCCCGAGTGAAGCCAGCCGTCAGGCTCAAGTGTCTCACGGGTTTTCTCTTCATCGCCAAAATAGCCAATCATCACAATGGGCCCGCGAACCATCAATTCGCCAACCTCGCCCCGCGGCATGGTTTTGGATGCATCGTCTACATCCGCAATGCGGAGTTCGCAATCGGGAATGGTGCAGCCGATCGAGCCGTGTTTATTCTTGCCGTAGAGTGGGTGAGTAGAGCCCAACCCGGCGATCTCGGTCATGCCCCATAGTTCATAGAGCGGAACCCCAAATCCCTTTTCGACCGCCACCATCGTTGCAACTGGAATTGTTTGGCCACCGACATAACAGCGTTTCAGGCTACTGAGATCGGCTTCGGCGAAGGCCGGACTGTTCAGCATGAACATATACATGGTC
>JAPYPO010000304.1 GCA_029937645.1 Candidatus Hydrogenedentota bacterium | reverse complement strand
GAATAGGCTTCCGCGTAAATCAACCCCTCCGCGATAAACGAAAACTTCGTGGCTGGAACGGGCTCCCCCTCATCGTCGACCGACCGGCCGCGAAGAATGTGCGGCGGCGCGAGGCTTACATTCAGCACCGCGTCGCGTTCGGGATCGGCAAGCAGTTCGATGGGCTGCGGCGGGGGGATGGCGTGATCGCGGCTTCGCACCACCACATAGTAGCGGCCCGGCTGTGCCATCACGCTGTAATAGCCTTCCGGGCCTGAAAGCGTTTCCGCCATTTTCGTCTGACCGGCGCTGGCCATGCGCGACAACGCTACGCGCGCGCGCGCAACGCCTTCGCCGCTGCCGTCGGTGATGCGGCCCGCAAGCCGGACTCCATAGCGAAGGCGGATCCCCAACTCCTTGCCGACGGGCAACGTCAGCTGCGGGTAGCTCGCAAAGCCTCGGTGCGACACGACGAAACTGGTGTAGCTTCCCTTCGGGAGGCGGTCGATGACGAGCGTGCCGTCCTCAGCGCTGCGCATGGAACGAAATCCAAAGTTCGCGAGATCCTCGACCGGTACGCTAAACCTATCGCCCACGTGCAACGCTGTGATTCGCGCGCCTGCCAAGGGCTTGCCGGCCGAGTCGGAAACCTTGAGGCGGATGGTGTCGGGCTCGGAGAGGTACAGCGGGATTTCTGCCGAGTCAATCACCTGCATATCTCGGCCACCCAGCGACAACCCTTCCTTGAAGGCCACAAGTTCCGTTGGCCCTACATCGATATCAGGGAACGAATAGCGTCCTGCGTCGTCCGTCTCCGTGACCCGCACCAGGCGATCCTGGCTAATCCAAACCGTCGCGCCACCGACCGTGTCCCCGTCGGGTCCGCGAACCACACCCGAGAGATCGTAGGCGTGGGCGTGCACAGAGGCAAGCAGGACGAGCGCAGTCAGCGAGACCAGCACGATCGCGGAGTCTATCCGAGTCAAAGAAAGTTTCATAACGCGTTGGGCATCCCCATGATCAGAATCTATTGGGCCAGTATCTCATTGATCGCATGCATCGGTGGCATTCCAATGCACTCCAACGCGATTTTTCCGTCGCGCCCTACCAGTATCGTGCTGGCGGCGCTCGGAGAACTCACCCTCAAGACGGGGAAACCCGGGTCCGCACACTCCACGAACCCATCAACCACGACCGCGAAGGCCAAGCCGGAGCCTTCCAAGACCCGCTTCGCGACTGACAAGGCTTCAATAACCATCGCAGCCTCTTCCACGTCGCAGTAGATAACCACCGCCGGAGTTTCGCGCAACCGCTTCGTATCGCCGAGACTGCCGCATTGGAGACGGGCGCTATACCAGCGCGACCGGCTTCCCAACGCCGATTTAGAGCGCGTCCCATCCGGTACGACCAGATTACCGACGTCCTTCAGGGCGGTGGAATCGATAAAAAACGTGGCCGACCTGCCCACAGGACCTTGGACTACGCCGTCTTGTTGCGACTGTGCGGCGCAATGCTGGTTCTGTACCAGCGGGAACGCGCCAGCCCAGAGGAAATCGCCTTCCTTGTTGCTGAGCGTCCGCCAGAGCACCAAATCCTCTGCAAGGGCTGGATGCTCATAGCGGCCATCGACGACCGCGCCCTCAAGAGGTTTCCCATTGTTCGAAGTAACACGGCCCGCGACGCGCCCCAACGGCAGCAGTTGGACCACGGCGTCGGAGGAATGCGCTTGGGTAACGGCGAAGAACGCGCCAGACCGTCGCGTGGGATGCTCGACCGTTCCGAAGATCGTGCCGCCGGGTGGAGTGGCCGCGAATGAAAACCGAATGCGGCCTTCGCTATCGGTGACCTGCCACCCGAATTGTTTCGGTTGCAGCAGATTCACGATAGCGCCTGGCAGCGGCGCCTCCGCTTCGTCGAACACCAGCAGGGAATACGTAGGAAGCGGCTTGAGCCAGAAGGTAGGAACACTCTTCAATTCGCCGCCGGCCACTTGGAACTTAAGAATCCGCGATTCGTGCAACGTATACCCCGGCGCCTCTTCCAAGGTGACGGCGTTTTCCCCCTCCGCCGCATTCAACTCATACGTACCCGTCGGACCCGTCCGCCCGATATCGGCGAGAATCCCATTGACTGTCACGAAAACGCGAGCGCCCTCGACGGGTTGCTCCGAAACCGCGTCAAGCACCTTGCCCCGCAACCTGCCCACGCCCGCCACCGTCAGGTGGATGGTTTCGGTCAGGCTCTCTCCCGTAATCACTTTCGTAACGCCGCTCGGACTGCGGAAGGCCGCTCCCTGCGCCTGGAAGGAATAGACCCCAGGCACCATGTGGAGCATAAACGATCCATTCACGTCCGTCTGGGTAACAATCGTCTCACGGGGATCGGTACGCGTGGCAATGATCGTCGTATTCCTCACCGCAATATCGCTCGACTGTGAAAACACATCGCCAGCTACAAGCACGCCCGAAGTCAACATCACACGCGCATCGCGCTCCCCCACACGGAATCCAGTCGCAATCCCTTGCGCGTACTGCCCCTTTGAATCGCGAACCTTCATGATAATTTCTGCGCCTGCTGGAAGGCTGGAAACGGTGAAGCTTCCATCCTCCCCGCTCGAAGGTATCGGTATTCCGAACTTGCCCAAACGGCCGAAGGGAATACTATACGGCGCGTTGGGGACCGCCACGCGAATGATTCGTGCCGCCGCGAGTGCATCGCCCAGATCATTCGATATTTTTCCCGATATGGAGCCCGGTTGGCCAAGGGGGATTTCCACGCCGCGAATCTCTGCGTCGATGGCTACGGGCTCACTCTTTCCGCCAAAGCTAAACCCCTCCTTTATGGCAAAGAGGTTGGCCATGTTGGTGGGGCGAACATTGGGAAAGGAGAACGCGCCGTCCGCCGCCGAGCGGACTTCGACCAATAAGCCACCCAAGCCCATCTCGACAAACACCCGCGCGTCCAACACGCCCCGGCCAGAGCCATCCACGACGCGGCCTTCGATACTGGCCCCGTGGGCAGTAGCCGCGAGAAAAAGTAGAAGGAATGTGTAGATGCGCATAAGAAGGAACTCCGTTGGGTTGCGCATATTCTACCGGACACCTGGAATTCACGCCAGTGCGGATTGTGGAAGAAACTCGGATTGTACAGGGATCGCATTATATGTAGGCGATTGAATGTGGGCAATTGAATGTGGGACCGCCGAGCGGCAGTTGGTATGATATCTAGGTTGAGACTCGGCGAAAGGGTGGGAGGTCGGCTATGAATCCAACGCGAGGCACGATAGCGCGAATTCTTAACTGCGCGATCTGCTGCTCATTCATCCTAAGCCTCTGCGCCGCCGCGCAAACCGAAGACGTCGCCGACCAGCCAGCCGTCGCCCGTGACGACTCAGAGTTGTTACTTCGGACCTTAGAGGAACTTGCGGAGTTGAAGGAGCTTGTAAGGCAATTACAGGAAAGCTTGAAATTGTTCATGGACTCCACGGCCTATGAGCTACAAGAAGAGAATCGCCGCCTCCGGCGCGCCGTAAAGTTGCGCTACCGAGAGGAGGCGGGCGGAGTGCCGACCGTGCCCATGCCCGACCGCGATTTACTCGACCAAATCTTAGAACCAGGCTCCGTGCCGCCGCCGGCCTTAAAAGCGCCGCCTCAAGAATTTTCCTACACCGTTGTGGATGAGTTCGGGCGCACTCCCGAAGCGGCGGCGAGTGTCGGCGGGAAGGCTACATCGCTCAAAGGAATGGTTGTCGTGGTCCCCGAACGGAGTAGCGACGAACAGCTCATCGCGATGGGAAGGGAACTTCGGCAGAAGTTCAACGATTACGATAATATCAACATCGAAGTTTTCAATAACATGGAGACCGCGTACCGATACATGAAAACGCACGTGGCAGACCCCGTTCACCGCGTCATGAACATTTCCCGATTCAGGGAGCAGGGGCGCGATACGATTCTTTTGATCAAAGGCAATACGGTACGGGAAATCCCTGTCGAGCCGAACGCAGATGCGGTAGATTTGTCACCATGACCATTGTGCCCTTTCTCCACCATCGGTTCCCCACGCGACTCCAACCGGTGAGCCGTCTCCACGTTGCTCCTGCGCTGGTTGCGCTCCTCTTCGTGCTGTCGGGCTGCGAACAGTCGATGCTTCAGGGTGCCGTCGTGAATACGGGCGGTGAGGCATTGCCCGGGGTGGCCGTGCGTATACAGGGCTCGGAGATGTCCGGGCTGACCAACGCGTTGGGAAGATTCCAGTTTCGATTTCCCCAAGGCGCCGAGGTACTGCTATTCGATAAGACGGGCTACGCGCCCGCGCGATTGGAGCTACCCTCCGGCGGCGCGTCATTCCTATACGAGCCCGTGGCGCTTTGGCGGCTGCCCGCGCGTGAAGGGGTCTACCTGCTCGAAGGGTCCGAATTCGGCGCACTCACGCGCGATGTTCCAGAGCAGATGCTCATGCAAGACGCCAGTCTCGCGTATACGGCAAAGCGCATCCCGGAGCGAATAACCGAAGACCAACTACCCATGATCATATGTTACAAGACGCCCCGCTTTGATACGCGCCTCACCCGGTTAGAGCCGGAAGAGGTCCGCTTCGGGTCTGGATCTCAGTCTACGGTTTCCGTGCTCAGGCCGGCGGGCACGGTGAAGGTCGATCTCATGCCCTTGGATCCTGCAGAAGGCTTGCTTCTGCAGGTGCGAATCGAACAGCCACTCGAAGCCGGCCATTACGCCATCCACTGGGGTGCGCTTGAGGGCTTTACGACGCTCGAAACGCGTGTCTTCCTGTTCTCAGCGCAGCCGCCCGAGCCCGAACCACCGTCCATCGAATTGAAATTCGCGGAACCCGAAATCGAGGATCTGGAACCCGCCGAAGACACGCCGCTGATTTCCCAGTAGCTTTTCCGCACCCTCCGCGTTTCTTTCGATGAGGAACCGCGTTTCACGAGGTTGCGCCACCCATGCAAAAAGAGATACCGTTGGGCCGTTATGGGCCCAAGAGCATCGGAGAACGAAATGAAAACGCAATATGTGGACACGTTGGTAGAAGGCGATGTTATTAATGATTATTTTGTGACGACCCGAAAGGATCTGCGCGACACGCAAAGTGGCGGCAAGTTCCTGGGCATGGTCTTTAAGGATAAAACCGGCGATGTAGGCGGTGTACTTT
>JAPYPO010000303.1 GCA_029937645.1 Candidatus Hydrogenedentota bacterium | reverse complement strand
CATCTACACAATGCACGCGCCCGAAAGGTGTCGTGAAATACAAGCGTTTTTCGAACGCGAGCGGTGTCGTTTCGTAGGCAACCATATTGAATCCGCCGCGCTCGAAGTCGCCGTGGTTGTGTGTCCAGGCCACTTCAAGTTCTGCCACGTTGTCCCGGTTAATCTGTTTCAGTGGGGAGTATCTGTGGCCTTGCTCGTTTGCGGAGTATGCCAGCCACTCGACGTCCTTCGAAGCGGCGGTCTCCACCTGAACGGAAGCAACGATTGCGGCTGATAACTCGGTGACGAAACTGTTCTTTTGCCAGAGCGTCGAGGGGATGTTTTGGCCTGTTCTGACCCATGCGAGATTCAAGCTGGGGATGGCGGCGATGAGTTGCCCACCGTTGCCGTAATTGATGATCGCGTCGTCGGGTGTGCCTGGCAAGAGCTGTCCGTCTATCTTCTCCGATTCGAAGTAGCTGCGGTAGAAGTCGCCGCTGTTGAGGTGCCAGAAGAGGCCATAGGACGGATTCGCTTCAGGCCCAGGCGCAGTCTCAAGCTCCTGTATGAAGGATTTGGGAAGGTAACGTGTCCCTTTCCACATACCGCCATCCAACATGATCTGCGAGACTTTCAAGAGATCGATCGGGCGCATACGGATGCTTTGGTAGCCCATGTGCTTGCCCGCACGAACGATGCCTACCCAATAGGCCCCGTCCATCGAAAGGGGAGCAAACATCTCATCGCGTGTGAGTTCAGGAATCGATTTTCCCATAGCACGTTCGAGTGCCGTAAATAATAATCGATACCCGACGTTATTGTAGTGATACCACTCAAAGGGATTGTGTGCCACGGAACGCCTCAACACGATATCGAACTGGCTGTGCTCAGCATTTGCGTCCCTTTCATCAAGTTCGCGCGACTGATTGAGCCCAGATTCCATAGCCATGATGTTGCGAAATGTGAGCTGCTCACGCCCTTCGCCTTTGATTTCTGGAACGAAATCGATGATCGGCTGATCAAGGCTTTTGACTTTTCCAGATTGGATCGCGCGCCCGACGATAAACGCGAAAGGACTTTTTGTGGCACTGTACATTTGCTGTACATCAGAGCGCGATTTTCCGTTCCAATATCTTTCGTAAACGAGTTTACCATTTCGCACGATCATGAGACTGTCCGAACCGCCCGCCTTTGCGATTTCACCAGCCTTTTCCAAATCGGCGGCGAATAATCCGACCGCGGCAGGGAAGTCTTCCGGGAACGGCTCTGGGTCAGCACCCTGCCATGCCTCTGTTGGGACTTGCTGAAATTGTGCCAACACGGATGCGAGCGATACTAGAGCATATTTGGAGAACATAGCACTTGTAAGCATTTCAGATTCCCATCGTTTCGTTACACTTCGACTTCTGTGCCACGGAAAAAATAATCCGCGCCAAAATCCTTGATCTTTGTGCGTCTGCTGGGTAGAGTACACCAATGGATGGAATCCTCAGAATTTGCCGTTTCAGGATCTACTCAATGCATTGAAACGGCGCGCTCGGCAGCGGGATAGAAAATGTAAACCGTTCCATCCAAAAGAGATCAAAGTCGGGTTTTTTGACGCCGAAACATCGGGTGTAGCGGTGCGGCTACATATTTTAACCCCCTGTAAATAAAGGCCCGATTGCAATTTCTCTTTGGTTCTCCTTTTTTTCGCTTTTGATGATAATTTCGACGAATTGGATGGCACCCGTCAGTTCATTCTGTATCCGTGGCACAATGCCATAGGTTCAATGATTCCAATACGCGTGCGTGTCTATTCTGGTCGCGAGGACCGCGTCGGCGTGTCGCTGTGTAGCCAGGGCCGGGACTCCAAGCTTATGGAGATCGACCCCTGGGAGACGAACATCTATGAATAGAAACGGGATAGTTTTGGAGGGTTTCACATTGAGAGTTGCACCACGCTTGAACGTACTGATCGCAATGACACTGGCGCTTGCGTCTCAACGCGCCGTGGCCGATGGAAAAGACAATGAGCAATCGTTGACTTTCTGTAACCCTATAAATATCGAATATCGCTTTAAGCCAGATACCCCTTCCAGGAGAATGGCCGCCGATCCGGTCATTGTTCTGTTGAAAGACACCTATTATCTCTTCTCAACGGGATCGAGTGAATACTGGTACTCTTCCGATCTCGTGAATTGGACCATGATCCCCGAGAGCGATTCGGGCCTGCCTGCCCTTATCGAGCACCCCGGTCGTCCGATACCGGAGTGGATCACAGCTCCAGCGGTAAACGTGGTTGGCGATGCCGTCTATTTCATGCCTTCGGCCGCAGGAGGGAACGCTCGAATTTACAAAAGTACCGATCCCAAATCCGGAAAATGGGAGTTGACCACAACAAAAAACACCAGAGGCTGGGATCCGGCTCTATTATTCGACGACGACGGCAGGACGTATTTTTACTCGGGATGTTCTAACGACAAACCGATAACCGGAGTCGAATTGGATAGTTCCAGCATGGAGTTTGTAGGTGAGGTCAAGGATTTCTTCAAAGGAGACAAAGAAGCGCACGGGTGGGAGCGGACCGGAGACAACCATGAGCTTTCCGATCCGGCATGGTTGGAAGGCCCTTGGATGACCAAGCACGCAGATACCTACTATCTTCAGTATGCAGCCCCCGGAACCGAGTTCAAGAGTTATAGCGACGGTGTCTACACATCGAAGGGCCCGCTAGGTCCGTTCAAATATGAACCCTACAGCCCGTTCTCACACAAACCGGGAGGATTCATCAGCGGGGCAGGCCACGGAGCAACCTTCCAAGATAAGCACGGAAATTACTGGCGGGTAGTCACGATGGTCGTTTCCAAGCTGGCAATATTCGAAAGAAGAGTGGGCATATTCCCTGCCGGATTCGACGAAGATGGCGTCATGTACTGCAACACACTCTTGGGCGATTTCCCACAGGTCATGCCAACAGGGAAACGCGATCCCTTTGGCGGCAACCGCGCCGATTGGATGTTGCTTTCCTACGCGAAAGACGCGGAGGCTTCTTCTTCACTCCCTGGGCATGAAACTGCTCTGGCATTTGACGAAGAGGTCAAAACCTGGTGGGCGGCAAAAACCTCGGACAAAGGTGAATGGCTCCAGGTGGATCTCGGTAAGAGTTGCACGGTGAACGCTATTCAGGTGAACTTCGCCGAACATGAGGCCAATCTGTTTGGAAGAGACAAACCGATCTACCAGCAGTACATCGTCGAGTACTCGAGCGACAATAAGAATTGGAAGACATTAGTCGACAAGAGCCAAAACGAGGAGGATGTGCCTCACGATTACATCCATCTTTCCGAGTCGGTAGAGGCAAGGTATATTAAGTTGACGAATGTTGATACCCCCGGAGACGGGCCATTTGCCATTCGAGATTTGAGACTGTTTGGAGATGGATTGGGAAAAGCCCCGCAAGAAGCCGACGGACTGACAGTAATTCGGGATCCCGATGACAAAAGAACGGCTCGGGTAACCTGGAAGAAGAGCGATGACGCAGTCGGTTATGTTATCCGGTACGGTATTGATCGCGGAAAGTTATACAATCAGTATCAGGTAATGGGCAAGACCGAGTTAACGATCAACAGTCTAAACCGAGATGTCGACTATTTCTTCGCCGTCGACGTCTTTAGTGACAGTGGATATACCGAGGGGACTCACATTCTTGAGAGCATGTGACGGCGCTCACAGCGTTCGTTCCGCTTCTCTGGAGCCTTACACAGGCTTTTGACGAATACTAGACCGGGAGGAAGACCAATACCATGGATACAAAGATGACGGGGTGGGGGATACTGGTGGCTCTGCTCGTCGCTACGGCCAGCGGCGCGGTGGATGCAAAGACGATGGGCATTGAAAAAAGTGCTTTCGGGAAAACCGCCGAAGGGGAGGCCGTCGATCTGTACACATTGACGAACGGCAGCGGGATGCGCGTGGGCATCATGACCTACGGCGGGATCGTAGTCTCGTTGGAAGTGCCTGACCGAGACGGGAACTCGGCGGACGTCGTGCTCGGCTTCGACACACTGGACGGCTACCTGGGGGAGTCTCCCTATTTCGGCGCGCTCATCGGCCGGTACGGAAACCGGATCGCGAACGGCCGCTTCAGGCTGGATCGTAAAAAATACAAACTCGTCCAGAATAACGGGCCAAACACCCTACACGGCGGCACGAAAGGCTTCGACAAGCGGGTGTGGTCCGCTAAACCCATTCGAGAGGACGGTTCGGTAGGACTCCGGTTGCGCTACACGAGCGCAGACGGCGAGGAAGGATATCCGGGCACGCTGAAGTGCACGGTAACCTATCGGCTGACGGAGGACAACGGGCTGAAAATCGATTACCTCGCCGAAACGGACAAAGCCACACCGATCAACCTGACCCACCACAGTTACTTCAATCTGGCCGGACACGATGCGGGGTCAATCCTGGGTCACGAGATGATGATCGCCGCGGACACGTTCCTCCCGGTCGACGATACACAGATCCCGACGGGTAAATTGCGATCGGTGGCGGACACGCCGTTCGATTTCAGAGAACCGAAAGCAATCGGCGTCGAGATCAACGCGGACTATGACCAACTCAAGTTCTACCCCGGCGGCTACGACCACTGCCACGTCCTGCGCAATCAGGATGGCGATTTGGCGTTGGGTGCGCGGGTTGCGGATCCGAAATCGGGCCGGGTGATGGAGGTGTACACGACCGAGCCGGGCGTGCAATTCTATTCGGGCAACTTCCTAGATGGGGTCGCGGGCAAGGGGGGCGCGGTCTACTACGAGCGATTCGGGTTCTGTCTCGAGAGCCAGCACTATCCGGATTCGCCGAACCAGCCTGCGTTCCCGAGTACGATTCTGAAGCCCGGACAGCAGTATACATCCACCACAGTTTACAAATTTTCGGCCGAATAGCACGAAGGGCACTGTGCCCCACAAAGAATTTCTATCCGCACTGAAAGCATTGAACATCCACATCCGCCGTACAGAGTTCAATGATGGTTAGACTCCTCAGAAATGCCGTTGTTGAGTCTACCGAAGGTTCAACATCGTGGCGAACTTGGCCGCCGCGCGGCTACCGGATTTCTCCCCTTCCCATAGACGACCCCATCTATCTCATTGACATGTAAGCCCGGATTTCCCATTTGGAAGAGTCATCTTGAGATCCGCCGGCATCGTTTA
>JAPYPO010000302.1 GCA_029937645.1 Candidatus Hydrogenedentota bacterium | reverse complement strand
CTCGCAATGACAATCTAGATCGCGTCAATTAGGAACCAAAGCACTAGGAGACGTTAAATGACCATGATTCCCCCCAATTTTCTCTGCCGCGCTTTCGGCATCTTCGTCGTGAGTTTCACACTGGGAAGCATCGCGGACGCGGCAAACCCAGTGCCGTTCTGGCCTCAATTTCACGGGCCAAACCGCGACAATAACTCCACTGAGGAGGACTTGCTCGAGATATGGCCCGAGGGGGGGCCCCGTTTGCTCTGGACTGCTGAGGGGTTGGGGCACGGATATTCGACGGTATCCATCGCGAACGGCCGGATGTATACGACCGGCAGTATCGGGGACGATACCGTAATCACCGCGCTCGACCTGGATGGAAAGATACTGTGGCAGGTGAAGAATGGGCTGGCGTGGACGGGCGCTTACCCTGGGTCGAGGAGTACGCCTACGATCGACGGTGATTTCATCTACCATGAGAGCCCCCACGGCGATGTCGTCTGTTTGAATGCAGCGACCGGCGAGAAGGTTTGGGGCCTCAATATTCTTGAGCGTTTTCAATCCAAGAACATCATATGGGCTTTGTCTGATTCGTTGCTGATTGACGGGGGCCATGTTATTTGCAGCCCTGGCGGTCCGGAAGTTTCGATGGTGGCCCTGGACAAGCGCACGGGGGCGGTCGCGTGGACGACTCCGAGCACGGGCGAGTCGGCGGGCTACGCGTCGGCAATGCTCTTCGAGCAGGGAGGACTCCGCATCATTTCGACGATGACTGCGCAGGCGATCATCGGCGTGAATGCGGATACGGGCGCGTTGCTTTGGCGTGTCAAGCACGGGTCCGAGACCTATATGAATGCGCAAACGCCCCTCTATCGCGATGGACACCTGGTCGTCAGTACGCTTAAGTGGGGTGCCGCCAAGTGGAAGGTTCATATTGACGGCGGGCAAGCATCGCTTGAGGAAGTCTGGATGAACGAGGGCTTCGAAAATCGCCACGGGGGCGCCGTGTTTGCGGAGGGCAACGTCTATGGAACCAGCGGAAAGCGAACCCGGAATAGCTGGGTTTGCCTGGACTGGGAAACGGGCGAAATCGAAAACATGGTAATCGGCGTACAAGGCGGCTCGGTTTTGTATGCGGACGGATTGTTGTACATGCTGGGTACGAACCGTGAGGTGGGGCTGCTGCGGCCCACGGAATCGGGCGCCGAGTTAATCAGTCTGTTCAACATCCCCGATAGCGGCGAAGGCGAGACCTGGGCCCACCCCGTTATCGCGGGCGGCAATCTGTTTATCCGTCATGACACGTACCTCTACCGGTACGATATTTCTGTGGATTGATACGAAGAGCGAATTATACGCGGAACATTCAATATTCTCAGTATAATTGAATCCATTGGGCCAACGCTTCGATCTGTGTTATCCTCTAACAATCGGCCTTCTATCGACCAGAATTAGGATGATTCTCCCTCCGATGAGAACATTATCGCTCACATTCTCGTCTTGTTGCTTCGTCTTCACGGTCGCATTCGCGCAGTCCTTCGAGTCCGACCTCAAATCCCTGATTGAAGCATCCTGCATTCGTTGCCACGATGCGGAGACTCAAACGCCGCTCAACATGGAAGAACTGGATTACGACCTCTCGAATCCCGACGCGTTTCGCCAGATGGTAAGGATTTTCGACCGGGTCCAGGACCGCGAAATGCCACCGCGTTCGGAGCCGCGTCCCAAGAGGGCCATGCTTGAAGAGACCCTCGCTTCGCTGAAGGGCGCGTTGCTAGAAGCGAATCTCGCCGCTCGACAAAACCAGCGCGTAACCATGCGCCGTCTCACGCGGCTCGAATACGAATACACCCTCCACGATCTGCTGGGGATTCATGACGCACTGGGGAATTTACTGCCTGCGGAAAGCGACTCCGCCAGCTTCGATACGGTGGCGGCGGAACAGCGGATCTCGCCCGTCCATGTGGCGAGCTTTCTGGATGTTGCTGACCAGGCGCTCGACTCGGCGATTCGTCTCGGCAAGCACCCGCTGCAAGAATCTCGTTACGTGGGCTACACGACTTCTCCGTGGATCGACATGTGGCAGTACCGTCAGGTGGCGGACGGAGGACAGATGACCCGTCTGCTAGATGACGCTGTGGTCACTTTCTTTTCCAACGATTTTATCTTGAGATCCGATAACGTTGGACTCTTTATAGGATACCCCGGCCTCTATCGCGTTTCGATCGAAGCGTACGCGTATCAGGCGCGATCACCTGTGACGATGAAACTTACACTCTCGAACGATTTGAAGGGCTTTACGAAGTTGCTTGGGTCGATAGACCTGTATCCCAACGACGACCCTCGCATTTTCGAAGTTACAACGTTCCTGCAACCATACGATTATTTTAATCCGGGTGCCTCGAACTTAGATCCGCAGCTGGATGGGACGAATGCGAATAAGCACGCGAATCACAGTACCTACAAAGGCGAGGGCCTCGCAGTAAAGCGGATCCGCGTCGAAGGCCCGCTCCATAAAACGTGGCCGCCGCAGCGTACGCGGCAATTGCTGACCGGCGTCGAGTTTGCCGAACGGGAAACGCCTAGATACCCGACCGAGGAACCAGGCCTTTACGATATCAAACTCTCGAAAGAGCCCATCGAGCATGTTACTGAAATCGTCGCGCGGCTTCTCCCCCTTGCGTTCCGGCGTCCGCCTCAAGAGGGCCGTGTGGAGTTCTTTACCCGTCTCGCTGAGCCCGCGATTGCAGACGGCCGCGACTTTGCCGAGGTTATCCGCATTCCACTCCGCGCCATCTTGAGTTCATCACGCTTCCTCTTCCACATCGCCGATGCCGGTGAGCTGAACGACTTTGCCCTCGCAACGCGGCTCTCGTATTTTTTATGGAAGAGCATGCCCGACGACGAACTTTTTCAATTGGCGCGCGAGGGCAGGTTGTCCGAACCCGCTGTGCTCGCAACGCAAGTCGAACGCATGCTGGATGACGAAAAGTCTATTCGCTTCGTCAATGATTTTCTCGATCAGACATGGCGGCTTCGTGAGATTGCCGCGACGACTCCCGACAAGAGTCTCTATTACGGGTTTGACGATCTGCTGCAACAGGCGATGTTGCGGGAAACCCAATTGTTCTTCACGGAAATGATCGAGGAAAACCTAAGCGTTAGCAACCTCATTGACTCAGATTTCACCTTTTTGAACAGCCGACTGGCGGAACACTACGCCATCCCAGGCGTTGAGGGACAGCAGATGCGTAAAGTGGCATTGTCCGAAGACAGCCTCCGCGGCGGCCTCATGACTCAAGCCAGCATTCTCAAAATCACTGCGGATGGCTCCTCGACCTCCCCCGTAACCCGCGGCGCCTTTGTCGTAACGAATCTACTCGGCCAACCGCCAAGTCCGCCGCCGGCATCGGTCAGTTTCAACGAACCCGATACGCGGGGAGCGACGACGATTCGCGAGCAGCTTGAGAAGCATCGCGACCTCGAATCCTGCGCACTCTGCCACAACCACATTGACCCACCCGGATTCGCCATGGAGAGCTTTGATCCCGTCGGCGGGTTCCGGACCACCTATCGTAGAACCGATGGGAAGGAAGCGCTGGATGTCGATGCGAGCGGCATTTCGGAGGCTGGCGACGCCTTCTCCGGTATACAAGAATTCAAAGAACTCTTGCTTAAGGAAGAAGATGAAGTCGCCCGTCATTTGATCTCGCAGTTCGTGATTTATGCGACGGGAGGCGAAATCGAATTCGCCGATCGAGAAGAGTTGTCAAAAATCGTTAAGCAGACTCGCGCCACCGGATACCCCGTGCGGTCTATCATTCACGCTATCGTGCAGAGCAACCTGTTTCGGAGTAAATAGCCATGCTTCGCCCTCTTGATCGACGCACCTTTCTGAAGGCGGCCGGCGTATCGCTGGCGCTGCCGCTGTTAGAGGCCATGAATCCGGCGCTGGCCAGAGCGGCAACGGTTGCGCCGCCGAAGCGGATGGTGGCCATCTGCACCACGCTGGGTTTGTACTCGCCATCCTGGTTTCCCAAAACACCGGGCGCCGACTATGAGTCGACCGAATACCTGGACCTTCTGAAAGATCACAGGAAGGATTTTACACTGTTTTCGGGCCTAGCACATAAGGGCCAAGCAGGCGCGGCCGGCCATTCGTCCGAGCTGACCTGGTTAACAGCGGCACAAGGTCCCGCACTAGGCGGATTTCGCAACACCATATCGGTCGATCAAGTCGCGGCAGACCAGCTTGGCTATACTACCCGCTTTCCGTCGGTAGTTTTCGGCAGCAACATCGTAATGAGTCAGTCTTACACGGGCAGCGGCGTCATGATCCCGGCCGAGAATCACCCGGCAAGAATGTTTAGCCGATTGTTTCTGAAGGGGAAGCCCCGCGAAGTCGAGCGGCAAAAACGCAGCCTGAGCGATGGGCGAAGCATCCTCGATGCCCTTATGTCCGATACGCAGAGTCTCCATCGTCACGTGAGTTCGGCAGACAAAGAACAACTGGATGAATTTTTCACGGCCGTTCGCGACACGGAACGGAACATTACCGACGCGCAGGCGTGGTCGTATAACCCGAAACCCGCGGTCGGCGTAGCGCTGCCTGATGATATCAGCGATAAGAGCAATCTACTCGGAAGGATCCAATTACTCATGGACATGATTCCGTTGATCATTCAGACGGATTCATCGAGAGTGATTACGGTGATGATTCACGACCACCGCACCGTACCGCAGGTGGAGGGCGTTACGAGAGCGCATCACTTTTTGTCGCACCACGGCAAGGAAGAGGGCAAGATCGAGGAGTTGCGAAAGATCGAGAGAGAACTGGTGAATTGCTTTGGCGATCTGCTGACGCAACTAAAACAAAAGAAAGAAGCGGGCGAAAACTTGCTTGACTCCTCGCAGGTTTTATTCGGCAGCAACCTTGGGAATGCGAATGCTCATATCCCGCGCGATCTGCCTATCCTCTTGGCGGGCGGTGGATTTCAACACGGAAGTTACGTTGCTCACGACGGAAAAGAAAACGCGCCGCTGTGCAACTTATTTGTCACCATGCTGAACAACATGGGAATAGAAACAGAATCCTTCGCCCAAAGCACAGGCGCATTGAGCTGGTAAGAAGCGGTTTATCCGAGATTACCCATATGGACCCGTCGGCGACCGGAGCCAATGAGATTGAA
>JAPYPO010000301.1:2655-5189 GCA_029937645.1 Candidatus Hydrogenedentota bacterium | reverse complement strand
TACAGGCGGAGTAGATTGCGCCTTGGTCGTCCAACGCGCCGTATTGGGAAACGAGGTCATCCGGCGCCCCGACGGGGTCGTGAGGTTCGTAGAACCAGATGTTCAAAAAAAACGGCGCGTCGGGGTCACGCTCTTTGTCGAGCCAGGAGATTGCGTCGTCGATGACGAGGTGGCTGGCATAGCCTTCGAGCTTTCCAACGCGCTCGCCGTTGCGCAGGTAGTTGGAGGGATCCTTGGCTGGGGACCCGATGGACGTGCCAAACCAGTAGTCGAAACCATGCTCCGCCGGTGTCGGCTTGTTTCTGTCTTTCCTGGGTAGACCGAGATGCCATTTTCCGAAATGCGCCGTGTTGTATCCGTGGCTCTTGAGCACTTCAGCCAGCGTGACTTCGCGCTCGAGTAGGTGCCAGTTTTGGTACTCGTCGAAGATGGCCGTGTAGACACCGGTGCGAATGTGCTGGCGTCCCGTCAGCAGGGTCGCGCGCGAGGGCGAGCAGACGGACGCCCCGGAATAGAAATCGGTGAACCGCACGCCGCTGGCCGCGAGGCCATCGACCGTCGGCGTCTTCACCGGGCCGCCATCGCAGCCGAGGTCTTTGTAGCCCAGATCGTCAGCCAGCAACACGACAACATTCGGGCGTTCGGCGGCGCTTGTTGTCGTGGCGGGCAGCACGATAGCCATCAGAATGGCCAGGATCCGCAACCCTGCGATCATTCGTGGGTTGCGGTCTGTTTTCTTTTTCATTTTGAATCTCCGTGTGTATGGTGAGCATTCGTCTCTAAATACCACGTGATGCTTAATTTTTTTGAATTGCGTTAATCCCAGTCGACTCCGTCGGCCATGACACTCGCTTTGATTTCGAGCAGCTCCTTCTTGAGCCTGGTAAAAACGCCGGGAAGCTGGGTCGACAAGTCTGTCTGTTGTCCTGGGTCCGTCGTCAGGTCGTACAATTCGAAGCGATCGTAGTTGCCTGACTTGATGGCAGGAATCCACGATTCCTGAAACATGTTCAAACGCCAGAATTGCATACGAAGCCGCTCGGCCTCTTTGTTGTTCTGAAACCCGTTGCCCACTATGTCGATTACGGTGCCCCCTTCTGCTCGCGCGGTCCAACGGGCAAGCTCCGGGCTATTCGCCTCTTTCAAGACGGCTTCGATTTGCCGAATCACCTCGGCGGTAGCCTCATTGTCTATCGGAAATCCGTAATCGCGATACCCCACCATCGAGTAGTTACCGTCCCGGATGGCGATGGCGGGGTTTGAGGGTGGGTGCAGCCAGAAGAGCGGCTGGTGCCGGGTGAATGCATTGCCACCATTCGTCAGCAACGGCGAGAGGTCGGAACCGTCGAGATGCACGCCCTCGGGTCCGTCGATTCCGAGCAGGCCACAGACAGTCGGTAGCACATCCACCAAACCGGCCGGTTCGCGTTCGACGTGGCCCTTGGCAACGGTGCCCGGCCAAGAAATGATTCCGGGCACACGAATGCCCCCTTCGTAATTGGACGCCTTTACGCCACGCAAGTCGCCAACGCGATCGGCCCGATAGCTGCCGTTGTCGGATGAATAAATGATGAGCGTATTCTCAGGCGCATCGATTTCCTTCAACTTCTCAAGCAAGCGGGCGATAGCGCGATCCGTATTGTCGATTGTGCCCGAATAGATGGCGGCCGGATCGTCCAGCGCGCCGTACTGCGAAACGATTTCGTCCGGCGCCGCAATGACGTCGTGGGGTTCGTGAAACCATAGGTTCAAAAAGAACGGCGCGCTGGGATCGCGTTCTTCATCCAGCCACGAAATCGCCTCGTCGACGACGATCTGACAGGAATACCCTTGCATGGGTCCGACCCTGGCACCATTGCGAAGGAAATTCATGGGGTTCTTGTGGCTTGGGTGAGCCCCGCTGTCCATACCAAACCAGTAATCGAAACCATGCTCCGCTGGCGACGGCTTGCTCTTTTGTAGTTCATTTGGCAAACCCAGATGCCATTTGCCGAAATGCGCTGTCGCATAGCCGTGGCTCTTTAGCACCTCAGCCACTGTAACTTCGCGCTCAAGAAAATGCATGCGCGAATCTCCGAAAACCAGCACACCGTAGAGGCCCGTGCGGATGTGCTGGCGTCCCGTCAGCAACACCGCGCGCGAAGGCGTACAAACTGCAGCCCCTGAATAGAAATCGGTGAAACGCACGCCTGTGGCCGCGAGACCATCGAGCGCAGGCGTCTTTACAGGGCCGCCATCACAGCCGAGGTCTTTGTAGCCCAGATCGTCGGCCAGCAACACGACAACATTTGGGCGTTGCTCTGCTGACTGGCCAGGGGCTTCGGTGGCCGCGCCGAGTAGCACGAGCAGCATCGCCGTGGCCAAGAACCGCGGCGCCATAGACACAACAGGTATCGTTTGCGTCCTGGAGTTTTCCTTGTTGTTCTTCATGTCAGATTCCTTGTGTGTTAAACGATGCATCGGTCATTTGTTAATCGCCGTCCACTGGACTGGTTGAATTTCCACATGTAGGTGGCCTTCATCATCGATTCGAT
>JAPYPO010000301.1:0-2555 GCA_029937645.1 Candidatus Hydrogenedentota bacterium | reverse complement strand
GTCCACTGGACTGGTTGAATTTCCACATGTAGGTGGCCTTCATCATCGATTCGATAGCCGCGAAGCCGCGTGAATTCCTTTCGTCCTAAAAAAAATGTGATAGGCCATGTTGCGGAATTTTATAAGTTGATATCAACTTTCCCCACAGCCTCTGCATCCGCCCGCGCCCGAAGCCCGCAAAGGGCCAAAAGAGATATGGCCACCCTCGAGTGCGAATGAAAGGACGGGACAGGGCTTGTGGCGGCAGAAATTATCTTGAAATCAGCGGCGGTTGTGACTATAACTGAGATCATCTTGCCTGTGACGCTCAGAGGCTGAGCCAAATGGGGATATGTCGACTGATGTCAAGCGAACTAGATTTCTTGGGAGGTCCAGCATGAGGATTCTTGAAACGATTTGGATAGCGATTCTGATCGCGATGCTAAGCCCTTCCGCAATCGCGCAGACGGGCGAGGGCCCGGATCGCAAAGCCCTGTTTGGCGAACTGCACATGCACACTTGGTGGTCGCTCGACGCCTACGCCGAGTCCACGAGAGCGACACCGGATGACGCCTATGAATTCGCCAAAGGGAAGCCGCTGAAGCATCCAAACGGCCAGACCTACCAGATTTCGCGGCCGCTGGATTTCATGGCCGTTACCGATCACAGCGAATTCATGGGAATTGGGGCACGGATGGCGGATCCCGAACACTCGTTGTCAAAACTGCCGATTGCAAAGAAAATCCTGAGCAACGATAGGGCTCAAAGCCGCGCAGCCTACAGCGAACTGAAAGCCGCATCGAGAGCCGGCAACCCCGTGGAAGGTGTCGACACTCCTGAGGTGAGGCGAGAAGTGTGGGAGCACGTGATCGCCGCTGCAAACCGGCATTACAACCCGGGCACGTTCACGACAATCATCGCCTATGAGTGGAGCTCGGGCAACCAGGGCAGGAATCTGCACCGCAACGTATTCTTCAAGGGAAACGACGCCCCCACGCCGTTTTCCGCAGTTGATTCTATAAACCCCGAGGATCTTTGGGTATGGATGGAAAGCGTTCGCGAGGAAGGCCATAGCGTGCTTGCCGTCCCCCACAATATGAATGCGTCCGACGGGATCGGCTTTGACCGGGTAGACAGCTTGGGCAATCCGTTGACCCCCGAATATGCGGCAACGCGGAATCGGAACGAACCCTTGGTCGAAATATCGCAGATCAAGGGGACCTCGGAAGTTCATCCGGCGTTGAGCCCAAATGATGAGTTCGCGGACTTCGAGTTATTCGAGACATACGTTGCCAAAGATCGGGATGGCAACTACATGCCGATCACGAACTTCAAGGGAAGCTACGTGCGTTCCGCCTACCGCACGGGCCTGGAGTTTCAAGACATGCAGGGTTTCAACCCCTACCGCTTCGGCCTCGTTGCCGCCTCTGACAGCCACTCCGGCGTTATCCCGATTGAGGAAAATAACTTCTCCGGCCCTACGAGGCAATCTGAGGTCACTCCAGAACGGGCTGCCAGAGGCCGCGTGGGTTCCCCCTTCTTGCGCAAGTGCGGCGCATCGGGACTGGCTGGCGTCTGGTCCGAAGAGAATACTCGTGAGAGCATTTTCGAGACACTCGAACGGAAGGAAACATGGGGCACCACGGGGCCGCGCATCCAGGTACGCGTATTCGCTGGGTTTGATATGGCGGGCGTGATACCCGGCGAGGCCGACTGGATCGACGCCGCCTACAAGAAAGGCGTCCCCATGGGTGGCGAACTGAAGGCCGCCGATGCGACCGGCGCTCCCACCTTCGCCCTCTGGGCCATCAAAGATCCCGACACCGCGAATTTGGATCGAATTCAAATCGTAAAACTCTGGTCCAGCGGCGGTGTGAGCCATGAGCAGATTTACGACGCGGTATGGTCAGGCGACCGTTCGATTGATCCCAAGACGAGCAAACTCGCCCCGGTAGGAAACACGGTGAACCTTGAAACCCTGGAATATTCCAACTCCATTGGCGCCGTCGAACTGAAAGGCACCTGGACCGATCCCAAATTCAGGGCCGACCACAATGCTGCCTACTACGTCCGCGTTCTCGAAATCCCAACGCCCCGCTGGAGCATGTTTGACGCAAAGACGGCCGGAATACCACACCCGCCAGACGTACCCAAGACGATCCAAGAACGCGCCTACACCTCGCCAATCAGGTACGACCACCACTAGTCGTTATCTTACTACGATGAAGGATTCGCCGGTTCGAAAGCTGAACTCTTTAAACGGGGACACTGCCCAGCCAATCGGAGTCGAACAAGGAAAAAGAATGCCGGTGGTGTCAGCCCTATTTCTGCCCGCCCAAGTTATGGTTTAATGGCAGGCAAACTACTGGTTTGATCTATGTTGATGAGAAAGTATGTCTTGGGAGGTTCGACGTGAAAATTATCGTAACAACGTGCGCGGCAATTCTAATAGCCGCGCTGACCATGCCCGCGGCGGCTGAGCCGGGGGATGGCCCCAATCGCAAAGCCCTATTCGGCGAGCTGCACCTGCACACCAATTTCTCTTCGGACGCGAACTACCTCGGCACCATGGCCAC
>JAPYPO010000300.1 GCA_029937645.1 Candidatus Hydrogenedentota bacterium | reverse complement strand
CACTAGATGAACGGGCCACTAAAGCGCGGAAACCATCGGGGATGGTCGGCTGGAATGGTATGGCTGCCGCACTAGGGTTCGAACCTAGAGTCTCCTGAACCAGAATCAGGCGCCTTACCAATTTGGCCATGCGGCAGTGTCCGTTGATCGTACTTGAACTCCAAATAGGGAGTCAAGATTTTCGGCCTATTCGGGACCGGTGGAACGCAAGCGTGGCGCCTCCGGGGTCTCCAAAGACGCCACGCGCATGACTCGATTTACGGTAGCGTTAACAGCCTACCTTTCCATCACTGGTTACTGCTTAGTGATGAGCTTCTTCAGTTCGACTTCGTCGCTGTCGAGGAGCTGTGCCACGGTCGTTTGGTTGACGCTCGCTACGATGATGTCACCAATTTCCGTGTTGACTTCGGCGTAGATGCCGAGGGACAGCATGCCCTTCGTCTGCTTTTCGTTGTCGTCGGTGGGGCTGACGTAGTGGACGGATACCGCCTTGTAGCGATGAATCAGGAAGAGGTGAAGGAGCGTCATGAGACGCTTTTTCCGGAAGTCTTCGGCGAAGGTGTTCTGGTCGCGAATCGAGAGGATATTCCGGTCGCGGCGGTCCTGAATCGTTTCGAAGATAACGTCGGCCAACTTGTTCTTGGAGCCGTCGAGAAGATTTAGTTCGAGTAGTTCCGAACCCGCGGTGTGGGGGCGCAATTGAACGCGCAGCGGGCCATCGATAGTGTAATGCGCGGCCCAGGTTTCGAACCAGGATTCGAGGATTTTGGTCGGGAACTCGATTTGGACCAAGTGCTGGAACTGCGTCGAGCCTTTGCCCATCGCCTTGGTCGCGGCCGTCCGACCGGACGAGGCCATGAGGGCGCTGTCCAAGCGGGGACCGCCTACGTAGGACTGGGGCGTTTTGTAGGGGGAATTCGTGAGCCGCAGCTTACGCTGCAAGCGCGCGAGGGCGAGCATTCCGTCTTCCTGAAGCGCGGTCGCGAAGTCTTCGGAGGCCAACCCGTCTACTTGGTGGCCGCCGTAGGTGATGAAGTTGAAGACGAATCCGAGCTTGCCGATTTCCGCCGGGAATTTCTTCATTTCCTCTTCGCTCATGCCCGTCGTATCCCAGTTGAAGGAAGGCGATAAGTTGTAGGCGAGCATCTTTTCGGGATACTCCGCGTGGATGGCATCCGCGAAGACCTTCGCATCCGCGAGATCGGCCGTCTTCGTTTCCATCCAGATGATGTCGGCGAAGGGACAGACCGCGAGGGACTTTGAGGCTGCGTATGGGATGCCGCCTTGAATGTGGTAGTAGCCTTCGGGCGTCTTGGTCAGTTCCGCGTCCCAAATGATGGTGATGCCCATTTCTCTAGCTTTGTCCTTCGCCTCGCGATAGGACACTTTCGAGGCGTAGGTCGTCCACTCTTCGATGGACATCTCGAAAGATGCGCCTTCGTCTTCTTGGGACTTCATGACGTCGGCGATAGCCTGTCCGTAAGTCTTGAGACCGGCCTTGATGAACCAAGCCTTGAGGCATTGGCCGGAGGCCGCGTTGACGACCTTTTCGATATCGGGTTCGACACCTTCCTTGAAGTTTCTAATGCTTTCGTCCAGGTAGGAGAGGACACCCGCCTGATCCATCCACTCGAAGGCGGCGTCGTAAGCGTCCTCGGAGATGTCGAAGAGAAGGTGGCCATTGATGTCTTCCACTCCGGCATCGAAGAAACGTTTGAGCAACGCGAGGTGAGCGACCTTGTAGGTGGGGACGGAGCGGTCGGTTGCGCCCAAGATAAAGGGCTGATCGCGTTCGTCGCCACGGCCGTCGAGGAAGGTGGCCGATTCGGCGTCGGTGCGGGCTACGATGATGCCTTCGACGCCCATGATATCGAGCTGGAAGCGCGCGGCATGGAGGCGCTTGATTTGCTCGTTTTGGGGCACGAGTACTTTTCCGCCCTGGTGTCCGCACTTCTTGACGCCGGGCTTTTGATCTTCAATGTGGTATCCGGGTACGCCAACTTCCACGAAGCGGCGAATAAGATTCATAACGTGCGCGTCGCCGCCATGGCCCGTGTCGGCGTCGGCTATGATGAAGGGCGAGTAATCGACGATGGGTGTCGCGGCGCGATCTTCGTCGGTCATGCGCGAGCGGGCGAATTTTTGGTTCCGATCCGCGGTGAGGAGCGCGCGCACCATGGGCGCGGCTTCGTCGGGCACTTGGCTGAGCGGGTAACTGGCCAAATCGGGACCGGGATCTTCGGTGATGGATCCCTTCGCGGAAGTCGCCCATCCGCCCAAGTAAATACCGTTGATTCCCATGCGTTTCATGGCGACGGCCTGGCCGGGAGAATACGGGCCAAACGTCGTGATCGATTTGCCCTGCGAAAAAAGATCGCGCAGATGGCTGTAGAATCTTTCTGCGGCAGCCTTGGCCACGGGATAGCCCTTCGGAAGCGTACCGCATTGATTCGCCACTTGGCGAGCCGAGTACAAGCGGGTGGTTTCCTTAAATCGGGGCGTCGAAAACCATGCGTTAAGCTGGGCGATTTCTTCTTCGATCAGTCCTAACTCATTTTCGGACGTTACCGCGCTGGCTTTATCGAGCTGGTTCAAAGTCGAGGTTTTCAGTGATGCGTGATCCATTTTTCGCGAAGGCCTCCATGTAGCGTTCGATTCGTTTCTTGGCTGAATCCAAATCGTGATTGTTCAGGTTGATGTTCAACAAGTCTATATACCAGGGCATCTTCGCGCCCGATAACACGTACGCTTCCACCACCTCGCGCGCGATCGGCAAGGTCGTCGTTTTCGAATCGTTGTGGACGTCTTTATCCTTCGCGTCGAGGCAACGCGCGTAATCTTCTTCAAGCAACTTTTTGAAGATTTCGACGGTGAAGACATCGCCCGCTTTGCAGCCGGTCTCGGCGTCGTCTTCGGTGAGCGTGGCCTTCTTGTGAATCCACTCCCACAGAATGCTCAGCCGAATCTCGCCCGTCGCCATATCTTCCATGAGGTAAAGGACATTGTCGTCGTCGAAAAGGTCGGCGGGCTTAAGGGCCGCGGCCTGGAACCCGCGCGCGAAGGCATTTCCATATTGCAGCGCTACGCTGAGCAAGTTCTTGGCGCCGCGAATCGTGCGGGGAGCCGGTTCGAGCAAGGTGAGGCCGTCGGCGGCCTCCTGATCGTAAGCCAGCGCGGGGAACGAGCGGCCGAGTTGATTCGCTTCGCCAACCATTTCCCACACGGGCCGCACAATATGAACCATCTTCCAGTGGGCGACCCACTTGCCGCTGGCGCCTTCGCGCTGCTCCCGTGCCGCACCGGCAAGGGCCTTTTCCATGCTGGCCGCGACGCCGTCCTCCGAGCCAACGGGGATGTTCGGTTCCATGCCGCCCTGCCACAGGGCGCAGTGGCCGTTGGCGTCCGGCGTGTTGACGCATCGGCGCACGCGGTCTTCGTAGATGCGCATGTAGCCGTAGGTCATCGTGATGTCTTCGATATTCGGATTGACAAATTCGGATTCCCAGCACATGGCATCGGCGACGGCGTTGATGTAGTCCCAACGGCCCGTGTTGAATCCCACGAAATGGGTGCCGAGGGCCGCGCGGATTTCCATAAGTTGGAAGGTGGCTTCGAGCTGCTCGATGAGGACGTAAACCTTGATGGTGCCATCGGGAAGGCCGAGGACTTCTTCCAGGCCGGACATCATCGAGTTCCAGAGCGCAGCCTCTTCGGCGGTCTGAATCTTGGGCAGGTAGAGGACGATGGACGATCCCGCCGCTTGCAGGGATTTGTAGTTGTTGACCACGTAAAGCGTCATGTCGACAATCGAGGCCGAGAGCGCTACGCCCCCGGAGTGGCGCACATGCCGATCATCCAAATGCAGCCCGCGCGCGCGGAAAATCTTTGTCGTGAAATCCAGTTGCTTCTGCCAGTCCTCGATGACTTCCCGTCCGAGAAAGCCCTTCGCCCACTTGTTCATCTCGCCGGCCACTTTTTCCGCGGCCTTCGTGAATACCGGGTCTTTGCTAATAGCGAACTTGAGGTTTCGCTGATTGTCCAGGGACATCGAGGTGATCTGCCCGAGCGCGTCTTCCCCGTCAAACATCCAGCCGTCCGCGCCAGACAACAGCGCGTACGCCGCATTGCGGATACTGCTCTCGATCGGCGCGTCGGGTTTGGCCGCCGGGCCCGTCCCCTGAATCCATTGGCGCTGCAAGTCCGCCGGAATCTCCGAACCCACAAATTTCCCATCCCGCGCATCTTGCACCGAAATGTCCGTGCCCGCAATCATCGCGCTGGCATCGAGAAAAGAAATCCGTTCCTTCTTAAGAATTCGATTGGATCGGCGTTCGATGCGCTCGGCCATGAGGCGACGGCGCCGCTCGTCAAAGTGCGCCAGCGACTCAAGCGCCGCGAGGGCCTCAGGCGTGTAGATGTCTGAATACTCAGCCTGCAACTGGCCTCGGATTTCAATGGAATTACCGGAGGGGGCGGTGCTCATGGGCTCTATTTCCTCGCTAGGTTCGACTCGGCCCGCGAAAGCTCGATAAGAATTCCGCAGGCACATCAGGTTGATGGCAGCACATCGGGTTGACGGCAATACTGGGCGGGCCGAACAATTCGCAAAAACGGCGAAATGCGACCGAAACCCAAATGCAATCGTAATAGAAAATTAACGGCGTCCCCAAGAATCCTACGATCAAGAGAATACACGTCGATTTTTCAACGTCTCAGAGATTTTCGACAAGCCATATAGACGCAAACGCTAAACGCGCCGGACATTCTAAAGAGGATATCAATTATCCGCACTTCGGGGCAACCGGTCCACGCAATGCCGCGTATCCCTTCCCAATCTGGAACTTCTCAAGGCAGGGTAGACGCAGAACAGGAGCGAGGTAACTGAACAGGCTCCACGGGGATTCCAGGATAGTCCGCGAAGGGAACAAGCAACAACCGGCGCCAAGCAGTCGCACCGTCTTGACCGACCGTCCATACGGCGAGCGATAATTGTGCTACAGTGAGACTCAAAATCTAAAGGGGAGTCATGAACAGCGCCTATACTCTCAACCAACGAAACGAAAAAAGGGAAACCCCATGAAAAAAACCTTGGCCGTCGTCGCGATAGCGACCTTAGCCATCCTCGGACTCAACCAAGGCGCCTTAACCCGGATTTCCCATTTGGAAGAGTCATCTTGAGATCCGCCGGCATCGA
>JAPYPO010000299.1 GCA_029937645.1 Candidatus Hydrogenedentota bacterium | reverse complement strand
TGCCGGCGGATCTCAAGATGACTCTTCCAAATGGGAAATCCGGGTATAAACCAATACACTGGAAAGGCCGCGTGGGGACGGAAAAAGGGAAAGCGGTATTTCGGGATGCATCGATTCTGAAAATCCGGGCTCGTCAGAATACGTCCAAGTCGTCCCCGTAGGCCAAGGGGCCGTCGTAGTTCAAGCGGATTTCGGCGACGATCTGCTCTTTGGGTCCCCCCATAGCTGGTGGTACAACACGAGGATTCCCGGCTTGACTTCGGCAGCGATTTTCCCCAGTTCGACGCCGGAGGTGTGAAAGGTCGAGTGGTAGCGTTGCGAGCCGGAGGAAAACAGCTGCGCCAACGTTTGGGCGCTGTAGACTTCGTGGACGAGCACGTCGCAACCCTTTGCCGCGTCGATGAGGTCTTGGCTGCGCGCGGTGTCGCCGGAGATGACCACGCAGCGGTCGGGCGTGTCGAACCGGTAGCCGAATGCGTATTTCCATGAGCCGTGTTTTACTGGGATGGCGGTTACTTTGGTCCGGCCGTCATCGTAGATGATCCCTGGCTCGATCTCATGGGTGTTGACGCGGTACGCCTTTGGATCGCCCTTTTCGAAACCGTTGATTCGCATCCGGATGTCCTGCTCGTAGGCCGCAAGCAGATGGGTCGTCATAGAAGCGACCCCGGGCGGTCCGTACACAGCAATCGATCCGTTCCTCCCTACGACCGCGGGTGTCAGGATGAGGTCCGCGAGCCCGAGCGTGTGATCGGAATGCAGATGCGTGATGAACACCTTATCGAGATAAGAGGTGCGAAGAGCCGGTATCCCCTTGTCGCGCGCGGCCTTCTCCGCGCGGCGGACCACGCCGACGCCCGCGTCCACGATAAACGTCGAGTTATTCACGACCACCGCCACGGCGGGGCCGCTTCGATCAGGATTCGGCGCGGGGTTGCCCGTACCGAGCAGGATGACCTGTGTCTTGCTGGCTGGAGGAACGGGCGGCTGATCGGCCTTCGGGCGATCCTGCGCGGTAGCGACTGGGGAGATAAAAAGTATGGACATGAAGAGCAGCGCGAGACTTGTTGAATTCAAACGCATGGTCTTACTCCTGTTTGCCGCCTGATTTTCTCTGGCTAACCCCATCCCCCTTCGCCATCGACTATAGACAAACTACCAAGATTACCGGTATGGTGCAATAGCTGGGTTGAGGCCACCTGATGTCGACAATTTTGGAGGGTGAGGGTGAACGTTGCGATCGTAGGCTGTGGGACATTGGGGACGCTTCACGCCCAGACGGCGCGAGCCTGTGGCCTCAGGGTTTTGGCCTGCGGCGACACCTCTCGGCCGCGCGCAAAGGCCCTCGCGAAAACACACCGCGCCGACGCTGTCACCGAAGTGGACAGCCTGTTCGCGCGCGACGATGTAGATGTTGTTGTTATCGCCACGCCCACGCCGAGCCACGCCGCCTTGGCGACGGTCGCCGTCCGCGCGGGTAAGCATGTCTTCTGTGAGGCCCCGTTCGCCCGGACGTCTGCTGAGGGGAGAAAGGCTGCTGCGGCTGCCCGCAAGGCGAACGTGACGTTGCACGTCAGCGTCGCGTCGCGCTATCTTCCGGAACTGGCGGCCATCGAGGAGCAAGTGGCGTCGGGCCAATTCGGGGAGATAGGCTTCGTGAAGATCGTCTGGGGCGGCGCGTTTCCTAAAGGCGCTGCCAATTGGTACCGCGACTACGAACAAAGCGGCGGCGCAGCCTTCGACCTTTTGATTCACGAGTTCGACTGGATCGAGCACGTCTTCGGCCCGATTGAGTCCGTCTTTTGTCAGAACCTTCTCCGGCGAAAACCGGTTCCTCTTGATTACGCCATGGCGACGGTCAAGGTAAAGAACGGCCCCATCGCGCAGCTCATTGCTTCGTGGGCGCACACGGGAGGCTATCGCGTTAAGACGGAAGTCTGTGGCGATAAGGGAATGATCGCTTTCGACTCCGAGGACGGACCCGTCGCTGTATCGACACGAAAGAGCGCCAGCGCGCACGTGTCGCCTTATTTGCCCGAGCGGTTGGTGTCGGAGAGTCCGCATTTGAAAGACTGGAAGTGTTTCCTGAAAGGCATCGCCAGCGGGCACCCGGACTCGTTAGCAACCAACGCGGCGCTTCGCGCGGTTCGGATCGCCGAACTCGCGTTACGATCGGCGAAGTCAGGTAAACAGATGACGGTCTCGGATGGCGCGAACTCTTGATGATCCAGGTCGAATTCGATTAATGAAGGCGTTCTACTCGACCGCAAGGACAGCGTTCTCCACCCCTCTCCCTCAGGGAGAGGATCAAGGTGAGGGTGGTCTCTTATCCCAATTTGTCGCGAAGCGAGTTCTGACTCGCAAGGACAATTTAAGTCGGGTCAATTATGAACCAACACATTAGAGATAGCCTGGCCCCCGTAACCGCGCGCCGAGGAAAATCAGAGACATGGTACGAATAGGAATCATGAGTTTTGCGCACATGCACGCGTATAGCTATGCGGCGTGCGTCAACGCCATCGACGACGCTGTGCTTACCGCAGTTTGGGATGACGATGCGAAGCGTGGCCGTGCAGCGGCTAAGGAATTTGGAACGGAATTTCGGAAGAGTGCCCCGAAGTTATTGGGGCCGGACATCGACGCGGTGATCGTCTGTTCGGAAAATGTAAAGCATCGCGATACAGTTGAAATGGCGGCGGCTGCCGGCAAGTGGATCCTCTGCGAAAAGCCCCTGGCGACTACGGTCGCCGATGCCAAGGCCATGGTGACAGCCTGCAAGAAGGCGAAGGTCGGTTTGGGGACCGCGTTCCCGTGCCGCTATGCCACCACCTTGATCGACGCGCGCCGCCGCATTCGCTCGGGCGAGATTGGAACGCTGTACGCGGCCGCATGCACAAACAATGGACAGTTTCCCGGCGGCTGGTTTGCCGACGAGGCCCTGGCGGGGGGCGGCGCGACGATGGACCACACGGTGCATGTGGTGGACCTGCTGCGCTGGATAACAGGCAATGAATTTACAAGAGTCTTCTGCGAAAAGGGAAACCTCCTCCATAAGAACATCAATACGGATGACGTAGGAAGTGTGCATCTAGAAATGGATGACGGCTTGAAGGTCTCTCACGTGGCGAGTTGGAACCGGCCAAAGAGTTTTCCAACCTGGGGCGATGTGACAATCGAGTTTATAGGGTCGAAGGGTGTTATGAACGTGGACGCCTTTAACCAGAAACTTGACCTGTACCGAGATCAGGACAAGCGCCACGAGTGGGCCCCCTGGGGGGACGATTCAAATCGGGCGCTCATCGAAGACTTTGTGAACTCCGTTAGGGATCGCCGCGAGCCCAGCGTGTCGGGAGTCGACGGACTGCGCGCGGTCGAGATTACCGTCGCGGCATACGCGTCGGCGAAGAAAGGGGCGATGGTCCGGATTTAGTGGTGTGACTCACCGCTAAAAATCTATTGGGGTTAAGCAGAATACGACGCGGTGACCGTGCTGCTGACTCCGCCGCGCGCATTGCAGGCGATATCAATCCGCATGGTTTTAGGTTCGACCGCGCGCACGAGATCTTCGAGCATCCGGTTGACGAGGTGTTCATACCAGATACCCACGTCGCGGTAGGACATGAGGTAATACTTGTACGAGCGTAGTTCAAGACACTTATCCGTCGGCGTATAGGTCAGGGTCACCGTCGCGAAATCGGGCAAGCCGGAAAAGGGACAAACGCTCGTGAATTCGTCAGTGGTGGTAACAATCTCCATGCGCTGACCGACCGGAGCATCCGCGTATTCATAGGCGAAACATTCGAGGCTGTCGGGCTCGACGGCTTCCGGGCCTTTGAACGGTAGGGATTTGTCGCCAGGCTGAAATTGTTCCCGGGCCGGGGGCTTAGTCTCCATGGTAGACACACCTCGCTGTGCAGGTTTCGGCTACAACAATAGCTTCAAGATTGGGGGATGAAGGGGCCAGCCGTTGCCAGATCCATTGACTGACCATTTCCGATGTTGGGTTCTGCAACCCATCGATGTCGTTCAGGCAACGGTGGTCGAGCGTTTCGTAAATTTCTTGAAGGCGGGGCGTCAAGGCTTCCGCGTCGGGCCCACCCACCTCGACGCTGAAACTGTGCCCGTGCATCCGTCGACATTTGTGGCCTTCGGGCACATTCGGGAGCGCGTGCGCGGCCTCGAATCCGAAACGTATACGATCAGGAAGGCGCGCGGCCTCATGCGCATGGAGCAGCTTGGGCGCGAAGATTTGATCACCGAGAATCGTAACGCGGACTGCCTCCAAGAGCACGATTTCGCCGGACAACCGATCCGCGAACCAGCGTTCGAGACCCCGAAGCGTCGGACTACTCAGTCCGTCCAACTCGTTGAGGAAATGATGATCCACTTGCCTAAACAAAGGGTCAAAGGCCTTTCCAATATCCCCATAATCCATGACCCACCCGCGGGTCTCGTCGCAGGGCCCCGACACCTCGACCTCCACTTCAAAGCTGTGCCCGTGGAGACAGGCGGGGTTGTCGTGCCAAGGCGTGCTGTGAGCGGCTTCAAAGCGAAATGTTTTAATAAGGCGCATGGCGTGGTCAGGAATCGCGTCGATCCAGATGAATGCCCGCTTGCGTCGTGGCGGCCTCGTTTTCCCGCAGGCGCATGAGGTTTCCCCGGAGGCGCATGAGAACCTCGATCAAGTTTTGGGCGGTGTCCGGATAGCCCGAAACGTGCCGGGTCACATAAAACGCTACACTCAAGCAATCGTCCTCCTCCGCATCATCGAGTCCCAACGTCGCGGAGATTGTTGTGCGATGATCGTCCCAGATTCGCTGCACTTCTTGGCAATAAGGCTCCAGGTTGTCCAACGGAACGGCACAAAGAAAATGCCCCATGCCCATGTGGCCAGCAAAAAAAATATTGCCTCGAAAGGGCCTCGAGCACCGCGTGATGGCGCGGGATAGATGGCGAATCACCCGATCACGCTTCTCCGCGCCCGCGAGTTCTGTATACACCCGAAGCCCCAGCAATTCCATGTAGACAAGGCCAAATTTCTCCCCTCGGATGATGCGCCGCTGAATTTCGCGCTTCGTGCCCTCGGAGTCCACCAGCTCGGTGTTTTCGTCGATACCCTTCGACTGCGCGTGGGATGCGATGAGGGCTTCCGCACGATTTACGACCACCGCCGGATCCGAGGGTTTGGTCAAGTACTCGTC
>JAPYPO010000298.1 GCA_029937645.1 Candidatus Hydrogenedentota bacterium | reverse complement strand
GGCACTTCGCCCAGGTCGATCACGTCGATGCCGGAGGCGGTTAGTCCGTCGATAAGCGCATGGGAATAGGCCTTAGACGTGAGCCGACCATCGCGGCCCACCGCCATGCAATTGTGTTTCTTCTTCCCGCGCATATACACGGCGATGGACTTGCCCAGGTGCTCGACGATCTCCTCCGTCAAATCCCGTTTTGTGACGCCCCGGATATCATACTCACGAAAAATCTTAGCCTTTATTTTCACCGTTGCCTCCGTTTTCCCAAACCAATTTCCACCTCAATTCCAGGCGGCTACTGCGCGTTCTCATCGCTATCATCCAAATCGCGGATAATGGACTCCGCGTAGTCGGTCGCTCGGTTCAACACTTCATAATCCACTGCCCCGGCCTTGTCTTCGGGCCAGTCCGCTATCCGCGGCAAACCGTCCTCGCCCGTCGCCATAATGCCCAGCGTCTCATAACCCCGGACCAGCGGCAAGAGGGCATCCGTCGGCAGGCCCCGATACGTCAGCGGTTTCGCTTGGTGGGCCTCGGCGTGGCTGTCGGCCAAGGCGACAAGCTTCTTGGATGATTTGAATAGACTCATCATCCCTTCGCCCGTGATATAGCGCAAGGCCCCACTGCCAACGCACGACAGATTCAGAAAATAAGTGCTCTGCCGCTCCACATCGACTCCGGCGCACAGGTGCCACATTCCGTTTAACCCCGATTCCTTGCTGCCCGTGGCGACTAGAAGAACATCCGAGGTCTTAAGCGGAGCGGCCTGAAACCGTTCCGCCAATGCCAAGAGCGCAGATGCGCCGGTAGCGTTCGCGTTGGCACCGCGCGTGGGCGTGCTCCCGTTTTCACCAATATAAAGCGTTGCCGCAGCCGCCGTCAAAACCAGCACCGCCCACCAGCGCAACGCGACCATTCCATACGTAATCACTTCGGGGTTTGATCGCCCGCCCTCGACCGCACAGGTCAATACGATCGCCATCATCGAGAGGACTATCCCGTAATGTATCGCCCGAAGCCAGGGCAACCGCTCCGGCCTGTTCCACCCGCTGTCGCCGACGGAATCGTAGTGTGAGGTGATAACAAGCAAACGCTTGGGGTTCGCGCTCAGGAAACGGGCCGTCACATTTTGAGTCTCGAACTGGGGTAAGAAACGCGCCATCACACGGTAGCCCGTAAATTCGGCTATATACATGACGAAGACCGCCACACCATAAAAAAATGCCAACCACGACGACCAGATGGCGATAATCGCCACGACAAGAAATTCGAGATAATACGACGCGAAAAGGTGCGCGAACGTGTCGATACTGAAAAAGTCATCCATGGTGGCGTGGATCGTGTACTCTTTGAAACGGCACTCCAGGTACTCAGCCGCTACCCGCTCGTTGTCCGTATTTGCTCGGCGGTGCGGGAGGCGTCCTGCCAGAAATTCCACATCGCGCCGAAGCTGCTCATTTCTGCCCACGTATTCGATCAGATCCCTTCTTCCCCAATTGTCCAGGGCAGGGAGATAGTGTAATCTTATCCACGAATCGATGCAAGAATACAGCGAAATCGGAGAGGGTGAAAAGTGAAAAAAGCCGTGTTTCTGGACCGGGATGGAACGCTGATCGAGTTGGTTCACTATCTGACCGATCCGGGCGATGTTCGGTTGGAGGCCGGGGCCGGAGAGTCGCTGCACACGTTGCAGCAACTGGGCTACGCCCTCGTAGTCGTGACAAACCAATCGGTAATCGGGCGCAGCCTCTTGACGGAGGCAGGACTTGAGCAGGTCCACGCGGAATTGCACCGGCAACTGGCGGCCTTCGACGTGCGCTTGGACGGGATTTACCAATGTCCGCTAGTGCCGAAGCAGAAGGATCAGGCCGTCATAGAACATCCCGACCGAAAGCCGGGACCGGGTATGCTACTGCGGGGCTGCCGGGAGTTGGAGTTGGAGGCCGCGGCGTCTTGGATGATTGGGGATTCGCTGAGCGATATTCTCGCTGGCCGGAACGCGGGGTGCAAAGGCAGCATTCTCGTACGCACCGGGTATGGGGATCGCGTCGACGCGGCGGCACATGGGTTTGAGCATGCCGCAAAGGATTTGGCGGCGGCGACGAGGATGCTGATCGAGCTCGATGAAAATGCGGCAGGGTAGATCTATGGTATGAGGCCATGGCGAACGGAGAAATTCCGGGAGGGGTTCCCTGGGTTCTTGGAAAGGCTTGGCAACGAATATCTTGGACCGCCTCCTTGTATTATGGCGAACGGTGGGTGATGCGTGTTTTGAAAAAACCGTATTGCCATTGCGAATCGGAAGCCGCTACGCGTGATATTGGATTAAGAGAGGGAACCACGAATGAACACGAATAGACACGAATTGTGAAAACATTAGTGTTCATTGGTGTCCATTCGTGGTTCAACAAGGAGAACGCCGGAACGGCAGAGCCTGATGAATTCTCACGGGCACAGCCGGTGGCTTAACGTTGTGTTAGGCACGGACTGAACATAGGCCTACGAAATATTGTGGATTCTAATCAACCTACATCCCCAAGGAAACGCTTCTTACGTTGGTGCCTTCTGGTCAGTGCCTTCGTCGCGGTGCTGTTCTTCGTCCTGTACGTTCCGTTCGCCATCTCGTCTGAATCGAGCCGGAGGGCGGCTGTCGATAGGCTGCGCGAACCGCCATCCATGGAGTTCTATCGGCGATTGGCTTCGAGAGAGAATCGAAGCAATGACGAAACTGATATCCAGCCACCTAGTTTGGAAGCAGCGGGCTCGGCCATGGCCAACCGAGAAGTCGAAGTAACCCTTGCAAGTTATGCACGGCTTTTCGAAGACCTGGAATACATTCTGGCTGAGATGGACTCCTCAGATTCCTCAGCACCGCAGGTCCATTTCGACATTTTATTGAAGAGGGAAGAACTCAGAACGAGAGAAGAGCAATCACTCGTCGAGGAATGGGACCACTTCGAGGAGAACTGAGAGGAACTGCTGGTCGCCGCGAATCAGGACTTCATTGAGTCGGTCCGCGACCTGGCAAAACGTGGCGGGCCGGTATTTCCCCTGGACTTCTCTGTCGGCCCACCACCGGAGATTCCCCATCTCTCGAAAATGCGAGCAATGGCCCGCCTTCTGGCGACGCACGCGAAAGTCAGTGCCGCGAAGGGGGACTATGACGAAGCGGTCGCCGACATCATTGCCGGGCTGCAGCTCGCCGATGCGTTGGCAGAAGAACCGATGATCTTGTCCCAACTCGTTCGAATCGCCATCACCGGCATCGTGTGGGAAGAAGCGCAGGAGTCGTTGCACAGTGAGGCGATTCCTCCCTCGCAGCCCCTTTTTGACGCGTTGATTGACCAAGCGGAAATCAGCGTTAATCGGCCCGCATTCGCTGATGCGATCTTGGGGGACGCCATCACGGGTCTCCATTTCTTTGAACGCCTCAGGAACGGTGACGAGGCAGCCTTGCAGGAACTCTTCTTGGGTGAAGATCTGGGCAGAGGTCTGGGAGCGGGCATGCAAGGTCGGGACTACGACCCGAACAAGTTTGGACCAAGACATGTGAAGCGATTTCTCCAGACCAAGTTCTACACCTCGTGGCTCGCGCGCCCATGGATCAACAGGGAGGAACGGATCCACGCGGATGGCATGAACGAACTGCCATCTATTGCTGCGCTCCCCTATTATGAAGCCCTGCCAGCGTTGGGCAGAAATGAACATGTAGCGTCATATACTTTGTATGCCTGGGTGGCGATGTCAGTGATGCCGAGCTGGTTCAGTGCATTGGCTCGAAGCGAGGCGCAGTTGGACTTGATGCGAATCGGCCTTACGCTTGAGCGAATCCGTGCCGAAGACGGGGCCTATCCGGATACGCTGTCAGCTATCTCGTCCAGACTCGGAGGAGAAGTACCCGTGGATCCGTTTACGGGGAATCCCTATAACTACAGGCAGGACGGCAGCACATTCACACTCTATAGCGTCGGGGTGAACAGGCAGGACGATGGCGCGCGCCATGATTATGTCAACGGCGATATTGTCTGGCGCGGAAATTGACGCATGAGAAGCTGGGGTAAGATAAGTCGGGGCTACCTGAAGTGCAATCTCCAGCCCGGAATTTGTTGCTTCGTTATACCCGATATACCGGTGAGCGTGAGGTTGTGCGTGTTATGCTCAGGCCCTATAAACGGATGGTAGGCCACAATACGAAAATTGAGAACAAATAACCATGAGAACGCTACGCAGTAAACCGAACCGCCTCGATACGAGAAGCGAAATGATGCAACGCCTGTTTAGGACGCTGCGCAAGGCTCCGTTCATGCCTTCTGCTGAACGGTACAACATGACGATATCTCACCAACGCAAGTTCATTTGGTTTCGAGTAGCCAAGGTGGGCACTCGGACTATTCTGAATCACTTAAAGGAATGTGAGGTTCACCTTGATGTGGATGAGGGAAGCTGGCTCCACTACCCGGTGAACTCATTTGATGACTATTTTAAGTTTGCCTTTGTTCGCAATCCGTGGGACCGGCTGGCTTCTTGCTGGCGCAATAAAGTTGTCGACCGCAACTACTTTCACTTTGATGATTCTGAGTACGAAAAAATGAAAACGTTCGAGAATTTTGTCGCTTATGTTTCCGATCTCAATATCGACGATTGTGATCGTCATCTACGTTCGCAGTCAGTCCTGATCGACCTCAGCATGATCGATTACTTAGGCCGAATGGAAACCTTTGGAGAGGATGCCAACCATATATTCCAGAGGTTGGGGTTGCCCGAAAAAGATATTCTCCGGAAAAATACGAGCTCCAACGAACAAGGTTATCAAGATTGCTATAACAAGCACTTGATAGAAAAAGTTGCTCAGATTTATCAAAGGGATATCCAAATATTCGGATACCAATTATGAAGCGACATGCGACAGCCTGACATGGCGGCACATGCATCCCGCCTCCAACCGTGGAGCAGGAGAGAGAATGGCTGATTAATTCGTTCCTCTTTCGAAAAGGACTCAATTCCAGAATCACAGAGCCGTTCTGTCATCCTGAGTAAAGGGGTAGTTTCTTGTTTCCGCGTTTCTTTTTTGACGGGATAACAGGATGTACAGGATGGCGCCTCGCCCGGCGGGATACCTAATCCTGTACATCCTGTAATCCTGTCAAAGCTCTTTGTGACTGCCTAATTCGTTCCTGTTTTAGACCCGGATTTCCCATTTGGAAGAGTCATCTTGAGATCCGCCGGCATCGATT
>JAPYPO010000297.1 GCA_029937645.1 Candidatus Hydrogenedentota bacterium | reverse complement strand
GCTGCACTTCTCGACCGCCCTTTTGCTGCTACACTTCTAAACCGCCGTTTACACACGAATTGGTCAAGGAATGAGCAGGGCTCAATTCGACTGGTCGAGTGTTTCCAACAACCACCGAAAGACTTGGGCGGTCGCGTTTTCCGAAAACGCGAGAATATCCACGCCCAACCGGGACCCCGCGTAGGTTCGAAGTTCGCAGTAACCTTGCGCGGCTTCCTTCAAGGAAATGCTCGACGACAACGAGTAGCTGTCGTCCTCCGCCGCGATAAGCAGAATAGGCGTCTCGCGAAGATCCCGAATCGTTGCCTCCGTGTCGAAGACCTTATACTTTCTTCCGGGCGAGAGTAGGACGACCGATCGAATGTCAGGGTCAGAGCGGCTGTAATACAGCGCGGCGCTTCCGCCCAACTCCGCGCCCACCACGGCGATATTTTCGGGGTCCACTCCACGCCGGATGAGTTCTTCCTTCGCGGCCGCGAAATCATCCACCATGGCCAGCCACTGAGCGTCACGAAAGTCACGGTGCGATACCGCGCGGCCATCCGCCGCCAGGCTCTGGCCATGCCCTCTGGCGTCAAACGCAATACAGAAATACCCCTGACTCTGAGCGCGGCCCGCGAACGTGTCCCACTCATGACGATCAGAGCCAAGACGGTGAGCCAGGATGAGCCCCGGCGGGTCATCTCCCTGCACCGGATGCAGTGTTGCCTCAAGCTGGTAGCCGTTATTTACGTAAAGCGTAGTTTGGTATGGAGTTGTGCGGGCACTGTGGTTATTGTATCCGCATCCGGATATAATTAATATAACAATACTATTTGTGATTTTACTAAATTCCGGATACACCTCAAGTCTCTCCGCGACAGGAAAGCGCCTTCGTGCCGAGATCCGATTCAATGCGACCGTCCGTTCCCCTAGAGAAACACCCGCATTCCTTCGGCTTGCCGGACTGCTCGACGTGATCAGTCGAGTAAATTCTGAAGTTTCATGGCCAGCCCCATATCGCCCACGATCTGGACCTTCCCAGAGACGAAAGCCATTTGGGGGTTCAAGTTTCCGTTTACAATATCTAACCAATGGCGGGCGGAGACGGTAATGGTAATGTTAGGGTCCATCGATTCGCCGGCGCTGACTTCCAGGACGCCTTCGCCGATTACGGCGAACCAATCCCCGCCACCCTCCCCCGTGATCTTCCACTGGTACGTCGCGTCTATATCCTTGATCTTTTCCGGGTCGATTCCTTTCGCAATCTCGGAGAAAAAATCTTCGATTGAATCAGCCATGGCAGCCTTTCCACCTTCCGTAATTTGCGCATGTTCCAGGCAATATAGCCACGGATCTCATGCCGCTTCGACCGCTACTTTATCAGAGGTGACGCATCGGCGCAATGGTCACGCCATACGCCTTTGATTCGGGCGGAGGTGCCGCCGGTTACGCGGGCGAGAACACAGCGTATATTTTTGCGTGGAGAAGTTTTTTCAGAGTGCATCTACGACTCAAAAAAAATGAATTCTCCGCAGTTCGGGTTTTTAAGACAGGTAAAAATCGTCGCAAAAAAATCTTAAATCTCTTCGCCGTGAAGCCGCTGATTTGCGATTGTCGCGCCAAATCGAGTCGGGAATTTTTCTTGAGTCGAAAAATAGTGCTTGCATTTTTTCGTTTTCTCTGCTACATGGAACATAGAACAGTTGAATCTTTTAGGTTTTCGCGTGTGTTTTCGAACGTTTTTAGCGACGAAGAAGGCGTTTCTGATCGCTTAAATTTGTCGAGAACAACACACGAAAAAAACGCGTCGATGAAATTCGACCCATGATCCAAATCCAACAAAATTGGAAATCGGACATACATGGAAGTTGTCGAGATTTTCAATGATCGTTGCCTGGGTAATTTTTCGTTGGCGCAGCATGCGCGAACGGCGTGGCTAGCGATAGCGGTTCGCGGCGCGGGTTAATCAATGACCGTATTTCTTGAAGGGAGTTGTTCCGGCCTCGGCGTCTGCGCGCGCGGTTGGCAGTGCGGTGAGATCGTAATAATAGCTTGAACTACCAGGGTATTCGCGAATACTCATTCCGGGAGGTGACCGGGGAATTTAGGGTTGCCATCCGGTGGCGATGTGGCTTCTCGCGCTGATTTTCGAAGCGTGATTTACCTGCGGAGCGCGGCCTGTTGTCGCGCTAGATACCGCGAAGGGAAGTCTGGTTTAGTATAAAGTGGCAAATGTAGGAGGCAAGTGATGGCCGCTGCAAAGAAAAAAGCCGGTACCAAGAAAAAGGCCGCGAAAAAGAAATCCGCAGCCAAGAAGAAGAGCGCAACGAAGAAGAAGGCTACTAAGAAGAAAGCCGCAACGAAGAAGGTAGCCAAGAAAAAAGTTGCGAAGAAAAAAGTAGCGAAGAAGAAGCCAGCCAAGAAGAAGGCGGCGAAGAAAAAGGCAGCCAAGAAGAAGCCAGCCAAGAAAAAGGCGGCGAAGAAAAAGGCAGCTAAAAAGAAGCCTGCTAAGAAAAAAGCGGCAAAGAAAAAGGCAGCCAAAAAGAAGCCTGCCAAAAAGAAAGCCGCGAAGAAAAAAGCCGCGAAGAAAAAAACCGCCGCACGCAAAAAGAGAAGATAGCCCCGAGCCGTCGCTGGGCCAAGAGGCCGGAAAATCGTCAAGCGGAACTTGGGGTGTAACCGGCCTCGACGCTGTAAAGAGAAGCGCTATGAGTAGCTTGCCTCCGCGGAGGCCGGTATCGCTTCAGCGCGAGTGGCCCGGTTGCTTGGCCCAGCGGCAGACGCTTTTGCTGGGCGCCCTCCCGAGAGTGGGGGGGCGCCCTGGGCGTCTGGGAACTGAGTATTTAGAGGAGGCACGCAGAATATCCTGCGGCTTCCTTTTTTTATTTGGCCTGACTGCCTAGTAGCCCGCGTTTGGCTTTTACCACGGGCTGACTAGCGAGTATTTGCCGCACAGGGTGTAGCACTGGCCACATGATTTCATACTGGCCACATGGTGCAGCACTGGCCACATGGTGTACCCTGAGGTGCTGGCGCTCTTGCTGCCGTCGGCGTAACCTGTGGGCTACTTTGGATTCCCCTTCGCCGTGTACGAACAGATAAGCCTCTCCCTTCGCCGAGCCATCGATTCCACCGACAGTCCCGGCGCTGTTCTTTTCGTTGGTGATCGGGATCGAACGTTTGTGCATGTGGCCGAAGGTCTACGGCAGCGCACTCCCGAAACGCATCCCGCCAAGCTGGACACCCTCTACGATCTTGCGTCCATTACGAAAGTCATCGTGACCACGACGTCCATTCTCATGTTACGCGACGCGGGGGAGATTCGGCTTGAGCAGCCCGTGACTGATTTCGTGCCGATTCCTCAGTTTCGCGAGATGACGCTCGCCCATTTGCTTACTCATACGGCGGGGCTCACACCGGGAAGTCCATACTACAAAACGATGGATTCCTTAGAGGCGATGCTGCTTCGCTACGCGAAAGTGGGGGTTGATTCGCCCGTCGGCGGACTTTCCCGCTACTCAGACGTGGGGTTTATGCTGTTGGGCAAGGTCGTCGAGATGGCCGCCCGGGACCGCTTGGACCGGTTCGCACGGCGCCAAATATTCGAACCTCTCGGCATGGAGCGAACAGGATACCTCCCCCCACCGGAGTGGGTGGAGAACTGCGCCGCGACCGAAAAATGCAAGTGGCGCGGCCGCGTCATGCTCGGCGAAGTGCATGACGAGAACACCTTTGCCGTCGGCGGCATCGCAGGCCACGCCGGCTTGTTTTCGACCGCAGCGGACGTGGCCCTCTTTTGCCGAGGGCTGCTGACGGGGAAACTTCTTCGCGAATCGACCGTAGTGGAAATGAGCACGATGGACAAAGTTTCCAATTACCCGTGGCAGGGGTTGGGCTGGCAAATCGATCCCTGGGCCAGTAAGCAACAAGGCTTCTTACCCTCGCGAAGCGTATTCGGACATACCGGATGGACGGGTACTTGTCTCTGGATGGATCGCGATACGGGATTCTTCACCATCCTCCTCGGCAATACCTGCCATCCGTCGCGCGCGAAGCGAGACAACGGGAACTTTCGCCGTCCGGTGTTCATGGCCGTTGCGAAAGAATTTTACGGCCGCAAGACGAGCACGCACTCGGGCCTTGATAGGGTCATGCGCCAAGATTTCAGAGCCGTCAGCGGCAAGCGCCTCGCGGTGCTTACCAATCACGCGGCCACCGATCAATACGGACGCTCCATCGTAGACGTACTGCAGATGGCGCCCGCGCCGGATATTCGAATGCTGTACAGTCCCGAGCACGGGATTCGCGGGCAAGCCGAGGCCGGCGAATACGTGGACAACCAAGAATCCGTTGTCCCCGTGGTAAGCCTCTATGGAAAAAGAAAGGAACCCACCGCCAAAGAACTCAAGGATGTAGATTTATTCGTGGTTGATTTGCAGGATGTTGGCTCCCGGTACTACACCTACATGGCCACCATGCACCGCTGCATGGCCGCATGCGCGCAAACGCGAACGCCCGTCCTAGTCCTTGACCGCCCCAATCCCCTCGGTGGCGAAATTCTGGAGGGCCCCATCGCCGTAAACACCGAGAGCGATGTTTCCTCAGCGGCTATCCCCATTCGGCATGGGATGACCATGGGCGAACTCGCGACATTTTTTTCGCGCACCAGCTTGCGCGGTTCGGGCCTACGGATCGAGGTGAGCCTTCTCGACAATTGGTGGCCGGAAACTTTCTTCGAAGACACCTCCCTCGAATGGACGCCGCCGTCGCCGAATCTGCCCACGGCCGAGTCAGCGCTCCTCTACGTGGGGACGTGCCTCTGCGAAGGTACGAACCTCAATGAAGGCCGGGGGACGGAGACGCCGTTCAGCCTTCTGGGTGCGCCGTGGTTGGACGCGAAGCGCGTTATCGACTCCATACCGCCCGAAGAACGGACGGGCGTGACGCTGACGAGATACGGCTACACGCCCGTATCCATTCCCGGGAAATCCGCCAGCCCGCGCTACCGGGATCAAGCGTGCGAGGGTATCACCATCCGAGTAGACGATCCGCGCGCCGTGCGCCCATTCACCCTGGCTGTCGCGTTGATTCAGTCCATTCGCGCGCGGCACCGCGGCGAATTTAAATGGGGCGCGAGCTTTGACGTCCTGGCCGGAGGACCCGACTTGCGCACACGCATCGAGGCGGGCCAGTCCGCGAGCGAAATCGTGGAAGCCTACCGCCCCCAGCTTGAGGCCTTCGACCGGAAACGGCCGAAGC
>JAPYPO010000296.1 GCA_029937645.1 Candidatus Hydrogenedentota bacterium | reverse complement strand
CAATCTCATTGGCTCCGGTCGCCGACGGGTCCATATGGGTAATCTCGGTATAGATAAACATGGGTACACCTCTTGTAATTTGCGGTCGAAATTTCAGCCCGCCAACTTGACCATTACGAATCGCTGCTATTCTACACCACACCGGCCACGACAGCGCATACCAACCGAGGGAACCGCTTGCACGATTAATTTGAATACGTCTCGCGACCCCGGGGCTGCTATACTCACGTTGACAGCGCCTCGCATCCTGTGCCCAACCGGCAGGCCTTGAAGGGGATGGGGCGGGAATCTGATTGCTCGCGGGCAGAAACAAAGGGAGGATACGTCTTGACCACATTTTGGGATCGGCTCGTCGATGACCTTTTTTGGGTGGATACGCTCCCGACTTTTCCGGCCGTGATTTTGGAGTTGGAAGAGGCGCTTGGCAGCAACGAATCGGACGCTGCGCGGGTGGCCGCCATTATGGAGCGCGATCCCAGCCTGACCGCAAACGCCCTGCGCCTCGCCAATAGTGCATTCTACCGCGGCGCGGCGGAGATCGATACCGTTCAATTGGCGGTCGCGCGCATCGGGTTTGCTGAAATAGGAAAACTGACGACCGCACTCCACACCCTATGCACCTACACGCGCTTCGTGACCCACCTCAACCACCGGGTGTTTTGGCAACGCTGCGTAATGCGGGGCTTTGTGTCGCGCCACATCGCGCGGGCCGCAGGCGACGCCACGCCGCTCTCGGTTGAGCAGGCGCTCGTCGCAGGGTTGCTTCAGGATATTGGCCTCCTCGTTCTCGACCAGTTTTTTTCCGAAGAGTACACGAATGTGACAGGCGATTCGATCAAGAACGCTTGTACGATCATCGAAGCAGAACAGGCGGCGCTCGGCGTTGACCACGGCGAAATTGGCGGCTATCTCTTGGAACGGTGGAACCTGCCTGCGCATATCGTCGATGCCGTGGCGTGGCGGTTTCAGGTCAGTACCTGTCCATTAGACAAACGGGCTGCGCCCGAGACGCTTCGCCTCGCCGATGCCTTATGCGCCGCCCATGAAGACGGAACGCTGAACGCCGACGATGGGAGCGTTCGCGACGAGTTGACGTCGCCGATGCTCGGGTTAGAGCATGGCGATCTTGAGGAAGTGCTCGGGTGCTTGGATCACGAGTCGAAGCAGTCTGCCGCGTTAATCGCTATGGCTTAGCAGCCGCCCTATACTTTTACCACGGGCTGCCAGCCGGCTCGGCCGGTCGCGCGTCAAAATACCCCGAAGCGCTTCGTATTGCGCGCTAAAGATTTTCAGTTTTTTGCCGATACTTATGCATAGAAAGACCGAGACAAGGATGTCGAGGTGAATAGACACGGACGTCGAATTAGGCCTGGCAGTAGAAGGGAACGTTGGGGCGAAAATCCCATCGCCGCGCGACCAACAGCTCCTGGAAAGGTCTTACCCACTATGAGAGCGCCATGGTGTTTATCCATGGCGCTCTCTCTATGTTTATACGCAGGCGATACAACGCCCGCCGCCCATCGGGCCGCCGGACCAGTCGATTTCTACCGAGTACATTTCCATGAGAAATCCGGGATAGCAGCCCGTGGTAAAAGTATGGCGACAGCGAGACCGTGTCATTTTCGTTGAGGTCGAGGCGCGGAACCGCAGGAAAAGCGGGCCCTCCTTCAAGGTTTCGCAACGAAGACACCAGCGAAAAGGGCAGGGCGCAGCCGCGCCATACTTTTACCACGGGCTGCTAGACTTGTCTGAGGCGGGATTGATATACTCTCGGTCCGACCGACGGGGATGTGTTGCCCGCCGGCGCATATTTTGTGGAAGGAGGTGAATTGTATGGGTGATGAGAGCGTAGAAGCTAAAGTGAAACGCATTATCGTGGAACGGCTTGCTAAGCAGCCGGAGGAAGTGACCGACGAAGCCCGGTTTATCGATGACCTGGGCGCGGATTCTCTCGATACGACCGAGTTGCTTATGGCACTGGAAGAGGAATTCAACGTGGACATTGACGACGAAGCCAATGCCATCGAGTCTGTCTCAGACGCGGTAAAATACATTCAAGAAAAAGTTGAAAGTTCCTGAACCGCCACGCGCTGAACCGTGGCGCTGAAGTATAGATTCATGCCCGCCCAGCCCTTGAATGCTTGCATTCGGGCTGGGCGATTTCGTCGGAATCTCTACAATGATGAATACTTGATCTATTACAATGATGAATACCCGGGCGCTGCCGGATGAAACCCTGGGCGCTGCCCACGGTGAATTGGACTTACGGAATCGCAATTTGGCCAACTTTATTTGGCCTGTCTTGAGTGGTACAATATCGCCCCAATTGGAAGTTCTTCCCATTGGCGCGTCAACTCCCTTGTAATAGTTACATTCCCACTCTTAATCTGGCGTCAGTTTGAGCTGAACATGAGCAAAAAAGTTGTCATAACCGGCATGGGCATCGTATCCCCCCTGGGGAACGATATCGATACCTATTGGAAAAATATCGCCGAAGGCGTCTCAGGCGTGGGGCCCATTCAGCGCTTCGACGTATCGGAGTATAAGTCGCGTATCGCGGGCGAGTGCGAGCAGGTGCTCCCAAAAGGGATGACGGAGAAGGATACGAACCGCATCGACCGCTACGCCGTGTATGCCATTGAAGCCTCCGATCAGGCCTGGAAGCACGCGGGGTTGGATATCGAATCCGAGGACGCGGATCGCTGTGGCGCGATTATCGGCAGTGGCATTGGCGGAATCGAAACGATCGCGAATGAAGTCGTAAAGTTAGACCATGGCGGGCCACGGCGCGTTTCCCCATTTATGATTCCCAAGGGCATCTCGAATATGGCTTCGGGTAATGTGGGCATCCGCTTGGGCCTTCGGGGACCAAACAAGGCGGTCGTGACGGCCTGCGCCGCATCCAATCATTCCATCGGCGAGGCGGCCCTGCAGATCATGAGCGGGCGCGCTGACGTGATGGTCGCGGGCGGCGCCGAAGCAGCGATAGTACCCTTTGGCATGTCTGGGTTCATGCAGATGAAGGCGTTGTCCACGCGCAACGACGATCCCCAACGCGCAAGCCGTCCCTTTGACAAGGACCGAAACGGCTTTGTCATGGGCGAGGGCGCCGGATCCCTTGTTTTGGAATCCGAGGAACATGCGAAAGCCCGCGGCGCAGAGATCCTGGCCGAATATCTCGGGATGGGTGAGTCTTGCGACGCGTACCACATTACATCGCCCCGGCCCGACGGTTCGGGCGCGGCTTCGGCCATAAATCATGCGCTCAACGACGCGAAGATCAATCGGGAAGACGTGGATTATTTCAACGCCCACGGAACCAGCACCATCCCGAACGAACTCGGCGAGGCCAAGGCCCTTCACGCCGTTTTCGGCGAGGACATGCCGCCGGTCAGCTCGACCAAGTCCATGACGGGCCACCTTTTGGGCGCGGCAGGCGCGGTCGAGGCGATCGCGTCTATCTTCGCGATTCGCGATGGGGTCCTTCCGCCAAATATTAATGTGGACAACCCGGATCCCGAGTGCGCCGTCAATCTTGTGGCCAACGAAGCGCGCGAAGCGGACATTGCAATAATTATGTCGAACTCTTTAGGATTCGGCGGGCATAACGCGACACTTGTCCTGAAAAGGTATGAATAAGCCCAGCGCGAGACACGGAGATCTACAGTCCCTTTCGAAACGTTTGCGGCTTTCAATTTCCGATTTGACGTTGCTGGACCGCGCGCTGACGCACGCGTCCGCAGTATCAGATGGGCCGGACACAAGCCCAAACTACGAGTCGCTTGAGTTTGTAGGAGACGCAGTACTGGGGTTGGCGGTGGCGCACAGTTTGTACGAGATGCTGCCGGAACGAACACCGGGTGAATACAGCCGGATGCGGGCGCGCGTGGTGAATCGGCGTGCGCTGGCGGATGTGGCGGTCGAGTTGGATATCGCGCCGTACATTCGGCTGGGCAAGGGAGAAGAGCGATCGGGAGGAAGGACGCGAAAAGCCTTATTGGCCGATTGCCTCGAAGCGCTGATCGGGGCGCTCTATTTGGACCAGGGCTGGGCGCAAGCACAAGCCTTCGTCGAGAGTGCGTTCCAAGAAAAAATGGCCGAAGCATGCGCGCTAGACACGGTTTGGGATTTTAAGTCGAGGCTACAAAATTATTGCCAAGGCGAGCGGATGATGCTTCCCGAGTTCACGGTGGTTCGCGCCGAAGGCCCTGACCATAAAAAAGAATTTGAAATTGAAGTAACGCTCCAAGGCTCCGCGGCTGGACGAGGGCGGGGCGCGACGAAGAAAGAAGCGGAACAGGCGGCGGCGAAGGCGGCGCTTGAGCACGAAGGACTTTTGCACAACCCCAATTAAGCAATGCTGAACCCCGCTCTTGGGTGCCACATCCGTGGCGGAGGGGCGGTTCGGTCGTGACGAAGATCGGGCAAATCACAACGAACCAACGGAGGAATCGTTACACGTCATGGATATCCCTTACTTTTTAATCGCGGCGGCGGGCGCAAGCATATTCTCGCTGCTTTTCGTGGTCTATTTGGCCAAGTACGTCCTGTCTAAACCCCAGGGCAATGCAGAAATGGAGCGCTTGTCCCTCATGATACAAGAGGGCGCGCGCGCATTTCTTCGACGGGAGTACCGATACGTCGGTGGGTTCGTGGTCGTGATCGCCGCTTTAATCACGGGTGTAGGAATCATGAAACCCGATCTGGATCTAGGTTGGGAGACGGCCGTGGCCTTCGCCATGGGCGCTTTTGCAAGCGCGCTTGCCGGTTTCCTCGGCATGAACATCGCCACCCGTGCCAACTCCCGCACAGCCGCAGCCGCCGAGACCGGCGGAGTCCAGAAGGCCCTTGATGTCGCCGTAAGTGGCGGAGCCGTCATGGGCATGGGCGTGGTAGGCATCGCGCTCTTGGGATTGGTCATCGCCTATATCGTCTTCGATGGCCAAACCATGATCATCAACGGTTTCGCCATGGGCGCTTCCCTCGTCGCACTGTTCGCCCGTTCCGGCGGCGGCATCTTCACGAAAGGCGCCGATATGGGCGCCGACCTCGTGGGTAAAGTTGAAGCCGGCATCCCCGAAGACGATCCCCGCAACCCGGCGGTTATCGCGGACAACGTGGGCGACAACGTGGGCGACGTGGCCGGGCTCGGCGCGGACCTTTTGGAGTCCTTTGTTGAATCCATCATCGCCAGCTTGGCTATCGCGGCGACCATCGCAATGGTAACCGACACGGGCGAGTCTGACT
>JAPYPO010000295.1 GCA_029937645.1 Candidatus Hydrogenedentota bacterium | reverse complement strand
AATTTAACGCTTTCAGCGTAGAAGAAAACTCCGGTCCGGCGGTGGCCCAGGAACGGTATTACCAGAGCAGCACGCCTCAAAAGGGCAAAAAAATATCTGAATGTACGCAATTTTTTTTCTTCCATTCCCAATTAGCGAGCGGGGCCATCGGTTTATGTTGTTATTTTACAACAGGTTACAGACAGCTATTCCACAGAAAAATTTCTTTTCAAAAAAGCTAAAGTTCTCGCTAAAGTTGCCGATAAAAATAGCAGTTAAGCGGGAACGCACCCGCGAAACGGTTTTGATGCAAGCCCAACGCACGGATGCCAAGGGTTGACGATCACGGAGGATCGGTCTTTTGCGACACTTTACAACGATTTTGGGAGCCCCAGCGTGGGTTCCGCTACAGTTGAATCAAGTAGAGCTGGACATTCGCTTATTGGATTGGCCTCCGGTAGATTTGTCTATGTGTAGAAGCATGTACCTGGAATTGGGGATCATCTAACCCCGTTCCACCCGAAGGGCAGGATGCCCTTCAAGAGCTTCACACACGCCGACGCGAGGATTCAGCGGACCTGTAAAGGCCCGCCAAGGATCTGCAATGGGAATCGCAACGGCGCCCCCGGTCCAATCCTGTCCATCTACACCCCCCCCCATAGCTTTGCTATATCCGGCACTGCGTCTCGCGATCGGGAAAATCGCGCGAACGGAGCCGATCATATAGCACCTTGGTCTCGTGGCCAAGGTGAGCTTCGCCGACCTTAGTATTGGCGCGAAGCGGCATTCCGCGAACATGCCGCCGACCGCTGGGAACGCGGGGCTATTTAGGGAAATGCGCAAGGATGCGCACTCAGTACCACTCATGGAGGAAAGAACTATGGGACTCGTAGTCAACACGAATGTAGCCGCATTAAACATAGCACGTGTTTTGCGGCGGTCAACGCTGAATCTGAATAAGTCTTTACAGCGTTTGTCCAGCGGATTACGGATTAACCGTGCCGCCGATGATGCCGCGGGACTCGCCATCGCCGAATCGTTTCGGTCGAGGGTCCGAGGCTTAGCCGTAGCGCAGCGAAACGCCCAAGACGGAATTAGCTTCGTGCAAACCGTCGAAGGCGCGTTGAGCGAGACGACCAACATACTGCAACGGATTCGCGAGCTGGCGGTCCAGGCAGCGAACGGGACGAATTCCGCGCAGAACCGCGCGGATCTCAACGCCGAGGTAGTTCAGTTGCTCGCACAAATAACGGCGATCTCCTCGAATACCGAGTTCAATGGCGTCAACCCTCTCCTTTCTGGAGGCACGACGATTAACCTCCAGATTGGCGCGGACAACGGCCAGGTGCTTGCGATTACAAGCACCGGTGCGGATACGACAACGCTCGGAATTGCTGCCGCCGATGTCGCGACCAGCACGGCCACCGCCAGCACCGCGATTGCCCTCGCCGACGCAGCGCTGATTGTCGTCAATACGCAGCGGGCACTGTTGGGCGCCACGCAAAACCGGCTGGAGTTCACCATCAGCACCCTGGCAATCGAGGCGGAGAACTCAGCGGCATCGGAGAGCGCTATTCGCGATGCAAATATCGCGACGGAGACGATCGCGTTTACCCGCAATCAGATCCTGGTAAGCGCGGGCACGTCGATATTGGCCCAGGCCAATGTCGTGCCGCAGACGGCGCTCCAGTTGCTGCAGTAAAAGGTACGGGTAAGCCTTTTCTAGAGCTGACGGAGTCGCAGTTGGGAGTCGCGGGACGCGCCCAACTTGAAGAAGGCTCGCCGTAGAGGCGGGTCGGCAAAAGATGAACTACGCGTTCGTGGCCATCGCGAGGCCACGAACGCTGAACCGGAATGAGAGTTACCTGCGGGACAAGAGTTGCCTGCGGGGCATGGGTCTTCACGGACCCAGCCTCGCGGGCCTCCCGGTCCGGATATACAATTGCGGAACAGCAAGTGATCTATGGGCAAACGCGACGAATCGCGCGCGCCTAAAGAATGATTCGGCAACCAATGTTGCCGTCCGAAGCAAGGACGCCTAGGAGCATTCAACACATGGAGGTATGCGCAGTGAAGGAACACATGCGCTGCAAAAGGGCTTTCGATAAAGCCCGCCTACAGTTGAATCGCTCGCGTTCGACGGCCCGTGGATGTGGGTCGCCGGATGATGGGTTCGGCGTGGAAGGCTTTGGACGGTAGCGGGCGTTACACCTACACCCGCATGAAACTACCTCTCCTTCCCACGGTTCTCCGTGGGAATGCATACACGTGGGATTTTTCAGCATCTCAGAACGGCGCGGTCTGCCGTTTCTGATCACTCTCGATTTGGAATTTCAGAGGGCTGCCTGAATCCCCGCGATCAGTCTGTGCGGCAAGACCTTCCAGCAGCAAGACCTTCCAACGGATCGCCTTAGTACCTTCTCGCGATCACACCCCTGACACGACCAAACCCCCTTTTGAAATATTCACGGAGACAGATCCGTCTGCCGTGAATCCCCTCTTTTTTTCTTGATACGCGTTCCCCTGTGCCTAGTCGTTTCGAACGCGCCTATTCAACAAAAAAGTAACGCTTCCGCCACATGTGCGAGTGTAGAAATACACTCGATGGGCCACGCGGCGGAAGCGCTGATGCGCATGGTCAACAAGCCGTCCGGATACCTATGGGTAAACCGGAATTGGCCTACATTTGCTATCGGCATAGGTAGGCCAAAACTTTAGAAAGGAGGTGTATCGGCTCCGACTTCGCGCAGTAAGAAATTCGACCGCCACCGCATGGCGGACAACGGAAGTAACACGACTGAGGGAATGGAAACTCTCAGGTCGCTCATGGAGGAAGAACAATGGGACTCGTCGTTAACACAAACGTCGCCGCGATCAATACGGCGCGTGTATTACGCAGGTCAACACTTTCGCTCAACAAATCGTTGCAGCGTTTGTCGAGTGGCTTGCGCATCAACCGGGCGGCGGATGACGCCGCCGGCCTTGCGATTGCAGAGGGCTTGAGTGCGCGTATCCGCGGACTTCGTGTGGCCCAACGCAACGCGCAAGACGGCATCAGCCTGGTACAAACTGCTGAAGGCGCGTTGGGCGAGACGACCAATATCGTCCAGCGCATTCGTGAATTGGCCGTGCAATCGGCCAATGGCACCCTTTCCGCTGTGAACCGCACAGACCTCCAATTGGAGGTGACGGCGCTCATCGCGCAGGTTAACGCCATTGCTGCGAACACGGAATTCAACAGCATAAACCCGATTGCCGCAGCCACGACGGTGACCCTTCAGGTTGGCGCCGAAGGCGGGCAAGTGCTCGCCATTGCGTTCACGGCCGCTACGGCGGTTGGTATCACACTGGGCGCGCCGAACGTCGGCACGAGCGCAGCGACCGCCACTGCGGCTATCGCATTGGCGGATGCAGCACTGGTGGTTCTTGGGACAGCGCGAGCCGGTTTGGGTGCCGCCCAAAACCGTCTCGAATTCACCATCAATACGTTGGCGATCGAGGAGGAGAACCTGTCGGCCTCCGAGAGCGCGATCCGGGACGCCAATATCGCCACGGAGACGATTGCCTTTACCCGCAATCAGATTCTGGTGGCGGCGGGCACTTCGGTGTTGGCCCAGGCAAATCTGGTTCCGCAAACAGCGTTGCAGCTTCTCGGGTAGATGATGCGTAAGTGATATAACGGAAGAATCATGACTGAGGGAAAGGAAACTCTCAGGTCACTCACGGAGGAAGAACAATGGGACTCGTAGTTAACACAAACGTCGCTGCGATCAATACGGCGCGTGTATTACGCAAGTCAACACTTGCGCTCAACAAATCGTTGCAGCGCTTGTCGAGCGGCTTGCGCATCAACCGGGCGGCGGATGACGCCGCCGGTCTTGCGATTGCAGAGGGCTTGAGTGCGCGTATTCGCGGACTTAAAGTAGCCCAACGCAATGCGCAAGACGGCATCAGCCTGGTACAAACCGCTGAAGGCGCGTTGGGCGAGACGACCAGTATCGTCCAGCGCATTCGTGAATTGGCCGTGCAATCGGCCAATGGCACCCTGTCCGCTGTGAACCGCACGGACCTCCAATTGGAGGTGACGGCGCTTCTCGCGCAGGTCAACGCCATCGCGACGAACACGGAGTTCAACAGCGTGAACCCCATCGCGGTTGGCGGCACCACGATCGCCCTGCAGGTTGGCGCTGAAGGCGCTCAGACCCTCTCGGTCATCTTCACCGGTGCGGACACGGCGACGCTTGTCATCGCCGCGGCGAACATAGGCACCGTGGGTGGAGCGACGACGGCCATCGCACTGGCAGACGCCACATTGATCGCGCTAGGAACAGCACGCGCCGGGTTGGGTGCCGCGCAAAACCGCCTCGAATTCACCATCAATACGTTGGCGATCGAGGAGGAGAATCTGTCCGCCTCGGAAAGTGCGATCCGCGACGCAAATATTGCGACGGAGACGATCGCATTTACCCGAAACCAGATTCTGGTGGCGACAGGCACTTCGGTGCTGGCGCAGGCGAATCTGGTACCTCAGACGGCGTTACAGCTTCTGGGGTAGATGAAGGGCGCTTAGAGTTTTCATCGGGACGCGCATGGATCGCGCGGCCGCTTGAAAGGCTTCTTGCGCTTTGGAATTAGGCACGGCGTTTTCGATGACTCGGAAATGCCAGGAATTGGTTAGGAGAGCGACAATGGAGATCAGTGGAGTGATACCCAAGGGAGCCACGGCCCCCAACGGATCGCCTGTTGTCCATGCCCCCACCCCTGTTCCTCCTTCGGCCCCCGAGGGAACGGAGGCCGCGGCACCTACACGGGATACGACCACCCCACGTGGTGAGGGACGGGCGCATGTCGCGTCGGACCTCTTCGCCGCAGATAGTGCGGCAAGTACCCGACACGGTACACGATTTCACTTGACGGACCCGCCTCGGCGGCTCATCGCGCAAATCGTGGACGCCAACAACGAGGTGATCAAAGAAATACCTCCGAAGGAGGTGTTGAAGATCGCGGCGCGTTTTAGGAGATTGGTCGGGCTCTTGTTCGACGAGCAGGCGTAGTCCTGCTCGCGGCTAGGCCGGACACCTCGCTAAAACACAGTAAGAAGATGCATAAGGCGGCCCCGGGCGATTTCTCGTCCGGGGCCGTGTTGTTATCTTTCTGTTACGCGGCCTTTTTACCTTTTTATCCAAATAATGCTTGAACGAAACCCCGTGATGTTCTAAACCGAGATTACCCATATGGACCCGTCGGCGACCGGAGCCAATGAGATTGA
>JAPYPO010000294.1 GCA_029937645.1 Candidatus Hydrogenedentota bacterium | reverse complement strand
GTACTCTTCTTCGGAGACGCGTCCCAGTTCAACATCCGCCGCAAGCTTGGACAGATTGACCCGGCCCATGTTGTCGATCTCGAGGACTTTGACGTCGACTTCGTCGCCTACGTCCATTACGTCTTCAACTTTATCGACACGGCCCAGGGCCATCTCGGAGATATGGACCAGCCCTTCTTTCGTGCCTACGATGTTCACGAAGGCGCCGAAGTTCATCAGGCGGGTCACGGTGCCGTGATAGATGGCGCCGATTTCCGCATCGGCCGTGATGCTTTGGATCATCTCGATAGCTGCTTCCGCTGCTTCGCTATCGGCGGCGGCGACGGCGACCTTGCCGTCGTCTTCGATGTTGATATCGGCGCCGGTCGAGGCTTGGATTTCGCGGATGACCTTACCGCCCGGTCCGATGATGTCGCGAATTTTGTCTACCGGAATCTGGATGGTCGTGATACGCGGCGCGTACTTAGACAGTTCCTCACGCGGTCCGCTGATGGCTTCGTGCATCTTGCCGAGGATGTGCTCGCGCCCGGCTTTCGCCTGGCCGAGGGCCTCCGCCATGAGTTCGCGCGATACGCCCGCGATTTTGCAGTCCATCTGGAAAGCGGTGATACCGTTGGCCGTTCCACAGACCTTGAAGTCCATGTCGCCCAAGTGGTCTTCCGCGCCAAGAATGTCCGACAAGACGCATGCGTCGTCGCCTTCTTTGATAAGGCCCATGGCGATACCCGCCACTGGCTCGATGGTCTTCACGCCGGCGTCCATCATGCTGAGGCTGCCACCACATACGGAAGCCATGGAGCTGGAACCGTTACTCTCGGTGATTTCCGAGACGATACGAACGGTATAAGGAAAATCCTCTTCCGAACCGTTTTCCTCGAAGGGGATGATCCGTTCGAGCGCACGTTCCGCTAAGCGGCCATGGCCAATTTCGCGGCGGCCAGGCCCCATGATGCGACGCGTCTCGCCGACGGACCATGGGGGGAAGTTGTAGTGCAGGAAGAAGCGTTTGAACACGTCTCCCGTGAGTTGATCGATGCGTTGCTCGTCGCGCGACGTGCCGAGCGTAGTGGCGACGATGGCCTGTGTTTCGCCCCGGGTAAAGAGAGCAGAACCATGGGCTCTGGGAAGGATTCCCATCTCGATGGTGATCTTCCTGATTTCATCGAGCGCCCGGCCATCGATACGCTTTTTGGTCGAAACCGTTTGCGTGCGCATCATGTGCTTTTCGAGGCTATAGAAGCTCTCCTTGATATCATCGCGCTGCGCGGTATAGTCATCCGCGCCCAACTTCTCTTCCATCTTGGCGTGGACTTCGTCTTTCACGATGTCGAGCGCGGCTTGACGCTCTTCTTTGCCCGCGATGGTAAGCGCGGCCTTCATGCCTTCGGTCGCGATGCCTTCGACGGCGCTCTTGATTGCTTCGTCAACGGCTGGCGGCGTGAAATCCATCTTCTCGACGCCCGCCTTTTCGCGAAGCTCTTCGATGCAGATGATGATCTTCTTGATTTCCTGATGGCCCAGGTCCAGCGCATCGAGCATGACGTCTTCCGGCTCTTGACTGGCTCCGCCTTCGACCATGACGATCGAATCCTTCGTGCCTGCCATGATGATATCGATGGTGCTGTCTACCATATCGTCGATGGCGGGGTTCACGACGAACTCGCCGTCGATGCGGCCCATGCGCACAGCGCCGATAGGACCGTTGAAGGGAATCTTCGAGATGTGCACCGCCGCCGACGCCGCGTTAATCGCGAGCACATCGGGGTCTTGGATGTTGTCGGCCGACAATACCGTCTGGCAGACTTGCGTTTCGTTCAGGAATCCCTTCGGAAACAGCGGCCGAAGAGGCCGGTCCGTCAGGCGACAAATGAGGATTTCGCGTTCGCTCGGACGGGCTTCGCGGCGGAAGAAGTTGCCTGGAATGGTGCCCGCCGCATAGGCTTTTTCCCGGTAGTCAACGGTCATCGGAAAGAAGTCCTGACCGGGACGCATACCGGGGGCTACGGTTACGGCAGAGAGAACCATTGTCTCGCCACAGGTAACGAGGACTGACCCCTGAGCCTGCTTGGCGATTCTGCCTGTTTCAAATGTGATTGTTTCTGTACCTACTTCAACTGAGAGACGTTCCATTTTTTCTCCTTACTTTCTTTTCTTCTGTGGGTGCACTTTTTTGTGCCAACCCTGCTGAGGAACGTCTCTCACCACGTTCCATTGTTTTTTCATGTAATCCTTTTGCTACTTTTTATTGGTGTAACTGATGGACACCTGCCCATCAGCTGTTTGCTGCAATGGCGTGACTCGCCGTTCGATGGGAGTTCACCATGAGCTTCGAATGAATCTTCGAGGAAAACTACTTGCGCAGCCCAAGTTTGCTTACAATTGAGCGGTAGCGTTCTACGCTCACACCGCGAATATAACTGAGCAAGTTCCGGCGCTGGCCGACCAACTTCAACAACCCTCGGCGGCCGGCATGGTCCTTCGCATGAATCTTGAAATGCTCGTTTAACTCGTTGATGCGATCCGTCAAGATGGCAATCTGTACTTCCGGCGAACCCGTGTCGGTCTCGCTTTTGCCGTGTTCCTTGACCAGTTCCTGCTTTCGTTCTTTCGTGATAGGCATAACTCACCCCGTTCGTTTTGTTCGGCCGATTCCCAGCGCGCCGCCGGTGGCGCGAGCGTCCGAGAATCGGTCACCTTTTAAAAGTTTTAGCGAACACCGCCAAAACCGGTTATGCATCTGTAAGAACCGCCAAACCGGGCAGCTCTTTTCCTTCCAACATTTCTAGGGAAGCGCCGCCGCCCGTGGATACGTGAGACATTTTGTCGGCGAGGCCGAATTGCGCGACCGCTGCGGCCGTGTCGCCCCCGCCGATGATACTGACGGCTGAGCCCTTGGCCAGCGCGTCCGCGACGGAGCGGGTGCCCTTGCTGTATGGCTCCATCTCGAATACGCCGAGAGGCCCGTTCCATACTACGGTGCGGGCTTTCTCTAGCGAATCGCAATAGAATGCCACGGTTTCCAGTCCTATGTCCAACCCCATCCAGCCGGGCTCGATTGAATCGATGGCCACCGTCTTGTGGTTCGCCGTGGCGAAAAAGGCGTCCGCGACTACCGTATCGACCGGCAGAAGCAGATCGACACCCTTCTCTCGGGCCTTGGCTATCGCCGCTTTGGCCCTATCGAAGCCGGCCTCGTCAAACAGGGAATCGCCTATTTCGTGGCCCTGGGCCTTGATAAAGGTGTAGGCCATGCCGCCGCCAATAATCAGGATATCCACTAAATCGAGCAGATTATCGATCACTGGTATTTTATCGGAGACCTTGGCGCCGCCCAGAATCGCGGCCAGGGGGCGGCCGGGGGACTCCAAAATCCTTCCGAAAAACTCAATTTCTTTTGCCACCAAAAAACCCGCGGCCCGCTGTTCGAAGTGTTCGGCGACGCCCACGGTCGAGGCGTGCGCCCGGTGGACGGCCCCAAAGGCGTCGCTAACGTAGAGATCGCCCAGCCGCGCTAAGGCCGCCGCGAGTTCTGGATCGTTCTTGGTTTCGCCGGGATGGAAGCGGGTGTTTTCGAGTAAGAGAACGTCGCCCGCGTTAAGTTCTGCGACGGCCGCCTCGACGTCCGGCCCGATGAGATTGTCAGATTTGGTTACGTTTCCGCCGACAAGATCGCGCAATCGGTCGGCGACGGCGTCCATTGTGAGGCCCGAGTTATCCTCGCCAATCTTGTTATCATCACCCATTTTGGGACGGCCCAGATGCGACATGAGGATCAACGTGCCGCCGTGCTCGCGCACGTAGCGAATGCTTTGCAGCGCGCCGCGAATTCGCGTGTCATCCCGGACGCTTCCGTCGTCGCCGAGCGGCACGTTGAAGTCAACACGCATGAGAACACGCTTGCCGTTGACATCAAGGTCTTGGAGGCTCAACTTCTTCATGGCGCGAGCGCGTTACCCCGCCATCTTCCGAAATAGGTCTATGCAACGGTTCGAGTAGCCCCATTCGTTGTCATACCAGGACACGACCTTGGCGAAATTGCCGTCCATCACGATCGTAAGATCCGCATCGAAAATGCTTGACGCCGGGTTGCCGACGATGTCGGCGGAAACGATCGGATCCACGCAATACTCCAGAACGCCCTTGAGCGGGCCTTCGGCTGCGGCCTTGATCGCTGCGTTGATATCGTCCTTCGTAGCGCTTTTCTCAAGATCTACGGTCAGGTCGACGACCGAACCCACGGGGATGGGCACGCGCATGGCGAACCCGTCGAGCTTGCCCTTCAGCTCCGGCAAGACTTCTCCAACGGCCCGGGCTGCGCCGGTGGTCGTCGGGATGACGGATACCGCGGCCGCGCGGGAACGGCGCAGGTCGCTATGCGGCATGTCTTGCAGCCGCTGATCGTTCGTGTAGGCATGAATCGTATTCATCAAGCCACGCTTGATGCCAAAGGTATCGTCGAGCACCTTCGCCATCGGGGCGAGGCAGTTCGTCGTGCAACTGGCGTTCGACACGACGACATCGCTGCTTTTCAATGTATCGTCGTTTACGCCCATAACGATGATCGCGTCCACGGCGTCCTTGGGCGGAACGCTGAGCAACACCTTCTTCGCTCCTGCCGCCACATGCATCAAACACTGATCTTTAGCACGGAAAATCCCTGTTGATTCCAGCACGATATCGACGCCAAGGTCGCCCCAATTCAATTGGGCGGGGTCGCGTTCGGCTGTAATGGGAATGGAGGCCCCGTCCACTTCGATGGCCCCGTCTTTCGCGACCACCGTACCGGGATAGCGTCCCATGCTTGAGTCATACTTCAGCAAATGGGCGAGGGTCGCCGCGTCGGTGAGATCGTTAATTCCCGCCACCTCAAAACCGTCGCTGGCTTGTAGGATCTTAAAGACGTTCCGGCCGATTCTGCCAAAGCCGTTGATGCCGATCTTGATGGACACGAAATTTAGTCCTTTCTTGAATGACTGCCGTCCCAGATGGGACTAATTTTGCTTGGGATTAATTTTGTTTGCCCCTCTACGCCTGGATCTGTGGCCAAATACGTGTAACGTAAATAGACCGCCGACGACGTTGGCTCAGAGGGAATAACGTGCATGGAGCGCGTTGGAAATCCGCTCAGGGGACGACGAATGCACACCCCAGGATAGGTTCCTGCGCAAACTATGCCATACAGGGCGCAGGCAAGTCAATCTAGCTGCGTTGGTTCGATAATTGACCTAGCTTAAATTGTCATTGCGAGTCAGAACCCGCTTCGCGGGAAATTGGTGGAGGAACACCCCGGTAGGGCG
>JAPYPO010000007.1 GCA_029937645.1 Candidatus Hydrogenedentota bacterium | reverse complement strand
CGTGGCCGTGCCTGGTCGTGTTTTTGTGGGGAATGAGCGGTGGTGATTATACGCCGTGTTTAGGGCAATTTCCCGACGGGAGAGGCGTGCGTTGGCTAGGTTGAAGGTTGGGCTTATTGGATGTGGCAACATTGGTGCCGACATCTGTATTGCTCTCCAAAAGGGCGCAATTCCGGCTGAAATTACCGCGCTGACGGATATAGACGATTCGCGAGCGAAGGTCCTGCAGCGGTCGTTTCAGTTGAATGCGGACGTGTGCAGCGTCACCGAAAACGCCGAGAAGGTGGATTATCTTGTCGAATGCGCCACCGCGATGGCGGTGGAGGATGTGGCGGAAGCCGCTATTCGTGCGCATACGAGTTGCTTGATTATGAGTGTGGGCGGGTTGATGGCTAACCCGAGCCTGTTTGACCGAGCACGTGACAGCGGCATCGAATTGCAACTGCCCTCGGGCGCGCTGTCTGGGCTCGATGGTATTCGGGCGGCGATGGAGGCGGGGCTTCATACGGTTGAATTGACGACGCGGAAGCCGCCGAAGGGTTTAGAAGGCGCTCCGTATTTAATAGAGCAGGGCATTGATGTCAACGGGCTAGACGATCCGCTGACAGTGTTTGAAGGCACGGCCCGCGAGGCGGTGAAGGCGTTTCCACAAAACGTAAATGTGGCGGCGGCACTGAGTTTTGCGGGTATCGGGCCGGATGAAACGAAGGTTCGCGTGATTGCGGATCCGAGGGCCACGCTGAATTCTCACGAGGTGGTTGCGGAAGGCGCGTTTGGCCGATTGAAGACGTTGACGGAAAACTTGCCGTCGCCGCGGAATGCGCGTTCGAGTTATTTGGCGTCGCTGTCGGCTTGTGCGGCGGTGCGTGCCGCGGCCGCTGCGTTTGCGCTTCGCGCGGATGCAGCACAAGATGTGGGATCGCGCGAGTAGGCGTCGGCCCAGAATAGACTTTTTTACGCAGTAGCGTTGGTAGATTGTCCGCGCCGGATAGCCGCGCGGTCAGACGGAGAGAACACATGTACGCAGTGGTCACAACAGGCGGTAAGCAATTTCGAGTGGAAGAAGGCGACGTGGTCCGCGTCGAGAAGCTCGAAGCGAATGTCGGCGATACAATCGAACTGGATAAGGTTTCCCTACTGGCCAAGGACGACTCGATCGTCGTGGACGCGGGTGCGCTTGAAGCGGCCAAAGTCGTTTGCCAAGTGTCGGATCATGGCCGGGCCAAAAAGATTCGCGTCTTTAAGATGAAACGGCGCAAGGGCTATAAGCGGACGTACGGCCATCGTCAGGATTACACCGAACTTCGGGTGCAGTCGATCGAGGGCTAAGCAGCCCGTGGCAAGCCCCACACAAGACGCGATCCGAAAATGAATTTTTAGGAGAGTACCCATGTCACATAAGAAAGCAGGCGGTAGCTCGCGCAACGGTCGCGACAGCCGTGGACAACGGCTCGGCGTGAAAAAGTACGGCGGGCAGGCGGTAATCGCGGGCAATATTCTTGTGCGCCAGCGCGGCACGCAGTTTCATCCCGGTACCAATGTGGGTATGGGCGGCGACTACACGTTATTCGCGTTGACGGATGGTGTGGTGCAGTTCCGCCACACGCGTAAAGACCGTCAGTGTATTGACGTTATCACGGCGGAAGACTAGCCTCTCCGTCCATGGCAGCCCCTCATGTTTATCGATCGCGCGCGTATCAGATTAACCGCGGGAGCGGGCGGCAAAGGCTGCTGTAGTTTCCGGCGGGAGAAGTACGTCGCGCACGGCGGTCCAAACGGCGGCGATGGCGGCGATGGCGGCGACATCTCGATTCAGGTCGACGACCACCTCTCCTCTCTGCTCGATGTCCATTTCCATTCTCACTGGAAAGGCAATCGTGGCGTCCACGGCCGAGGCAGCGACTGCCATGGCAAGAAGGGCGAGGATATCTTCATCAAAGTCCCACCCGGCACGGTCATTCGGGATTGGGAATCGAAGGAAATTCTGAGCGACCTCACGGATCCGGACGGATGTTTCCTGGCGGTATCGGGGGGCAAGGGCGGCCGAGGAAATGCCCGTTTCACTACCTCAACGGACCGTGCGCCCCGCTTTGCGGAGCTGGGGGAGCCGGGTCAATTCGCCGAGTTTTCCCTGGAGCTTAAAGTCATCGCGGATGTGGGCCTGGTTGGCCTCCCGAATGCGGGCAAGTCTACCCTTCTCTCGCGCGTAAGCGCGGCCCGGCCTAAGATCGCCGACTACCCTTTCACGACGCTTAGCCCCAACTTGGGTGTGGTCAATCTGGGCGACTTCCGTACCCTCACCATCGCCGATATTCCCGGCATCATCGAGGGCGCGGCGGACGGCAAGGGGCTTGGCCACGATTTCCTGCGCCACATTGAGCGGACGAAGGTACTCGTATTTCTCATTGACGCAGGGGATGAATCCCCCTCGGAGACGCTGGCGGTTCTGGAAAATGAACTGGCCCAATACAGCGCCGTGCTTGCGACGCGTTCAAAGCATATAGTATTCAATAAAGCGGATGTGACGGAAAATCGCGAACGCTTCGCCGAGGTGTCGAAAACGATTGAAGGCGCTTTTTTTATTTCGGCGGTGACGGGTGAGGGCGTGGGCGCGCTGCTCGAAACGCTCTGGGGATCAGTTGACCGGGTGCGCAAGGAGGAGGCGGGTATCGAGATTCCCGTGGCCCCGGAGGTGGAATATGTGTATGAGGCCCCGTATTCCGTTGACAAGGCGGAGGGCGGATTTGTCGTAACGGGCAAGGCGATAGACCGCACCGTGATGATGACTGATTTTACGAACGATGACGCGGTACGCCACATGCAGAAGACCCTGGACAAGATGGGCCTGTTTAAGGCGCTCAAACGTATGGGCGCGAAGGAAGGGCAGTCTATCGTCGTGGGTGGTGTTGAACTCGAGTACCGGTCTGACTGATCGAGGTGCGTGTGCATACGGGATATCCGAACATAAAGACGCTGGTCGTGAAAATCGGCACGGCGCTGCTGAGCGACGGGATACACGGCTTCAAAGGCCAAGTCCTTGAAGAGATCGTGAAGGATCTCGCACGGGTTAAACACGCCCGAGGCCTGAACCTGATGGTGGTCACGTCGGGCGCGATGGGCTGCGGCATGGAGCGGCTCGGCATGGAGGAGCGCCCGGTGCTGTTGCCGGTGAAGCAGGCGACGGCGGCGGTCGGCCAAGCGCGGCTCATGCATTACTATGAAGCACTGTTTCAAACCTACGGCGATGGGCTGCGCACGGCGCAGATCCTTCTTTCGGCAACGGATCTGGATGAACGCGCGAGCTATCTGAATGTGCGCAACACCGTGCGGGCGCTTCTGGATTTTAAGAATGTCGTGCCTATCGTCAATGAGAATGATTCGATCGCGACGCAGGAGCTGAAGTTCGGCGATAACGACACGCTTGCAGCGAAGGTCGCTGCGAAAGTCGATGCAGATTTGTTGGTTGTCTTGAGCAATGTGGATGGCCTGTACGACTCGGATCCCGGCGCAAACAAGGACGCGACGCTCATCGAGCATGTGGATGCGCTCACGCCGGAAATTGAAGCGATGGCCGGTGGAGCCCACGCCTCGCACTCTATCGGCGGCATGAAGACGAAATTGGACGCGGCGCGTATCGCGTGTTCCTCGGGGTTGCCGATGGTGATCGCGAGCGGACTGCGGCCGGGCGCTGTATCGGATGTGCTGGATGGAAAAGGCCCCATGACGACCTTTGGCTCTTCGGAAAATGGGTTGACGCAACGGAAGCGCTGGATCGCGTTTGGGCGTTCGTCCCGGGGCGCGTTGCGGATTGATAGGGGCGCGCGGGATGCGCTGATCGATCGCGGGAAAAGCCTGTTGCCGGCGGGTATCGTTTCGGTGGAAGGCGCCTTCGGCCTTGGGGAAGCGGTCACGATTAAGGATCCCGGTGGCCACGACGTGGCGCGCGGGTTGACAAACTATACAAGCGAAGAAATTGAGCGGATCAAAGGTTGCCAGAGCGGTGACATTGAAGGCATCCTAGGGTATAAAGATTACGATGTGGTGATACAGCGGGATAATTTGGTGTTGCTTTAAGCCACAGAGGACACAGAGCGAATTACAGGAGCCGACGGCAAACGATTGGGAGGGCGAGCGTACTCGCGAGCCGCACTTTAGCCGCCGCCATCACGTCGGCACTGTTTCCCTCTCGTTCCCACGGTCCTCGGCGAAAATGCATACGTCCGTGTCAATTCAGACCAAGCGATGCGCTGGAAGTAAAATGGGAATGCAAGTACGGATAGACGGAACTCTGTAGCTAATCAAGGAGAAGAACCAATGGCTGTAGCGGACGCCGCCGCGTTGCGCGATGAGTTGCAACGAATCGGGAAGCAAGCCCGGCGCGCTTCGGATTCTTTGCGTTCGATGTCGAGCACGGTGAAGAATGCCGCGCTGTTGGAGATTGCGCGACGGCTGCGCGAGAGCGCTCCACTCTTGAAGAAAGAGAATGCGAAGGACTTGGCCGCGGGCCAGGCGAAGGGCCTGCGCGGCGCCATGCTGGATCGTCTTGAGCTAACGGACGCGCGTATTGAGGGCATGGCGGTGGGACTGGAAACGGTGGCGGCGCTGCCGGACCCGGTCGGGGAAATCGAAAGCCAGGTCGTTCGTCCCAACGGGTTGCGGATCGCACAGATTCGGCAGCCGCTCGGGGTCGTGGGGATTATTTATGAGAGCCGTCCGAATGTAACGGCAGACGCAGCGGGGCTCTGCCTGAAATCGGGTAACGCCTGTGTGCTGCGCGGCGGTTCCGAAGCGATTCATTCAAACCTCGCTATCGCGAAAATATTTGTGGACGGAGCGGTCTCCGCCGAAGCGCCTGAACATGCCGTGCAACTAATCGGAACGACGGACCGGGCGGCGGTAGGCGAGATGCTTCGGCTCGACCGGTATATCGATGTGATCGTGCCGCGCGGGGGCAAGCAGCTTATCGAACGGATTTACGATGAATCGCGTATCCCCGTGGTCGCCCATCTCGATGGCGTATGCCACACCTATGTCCACGAAGGCGCGGACCTCGCCATGGCGAAGTCGATTTGCCTGAACGCGAAGCTGCAACGGCCTTCGGTGTGCAATGCTATGGAAACGATGATCGTTGACGCAGCCGTCGCGGAGGCCTTCTTGCCGGATGTTGCAGCCGCGTTTGGGGAGGCGGGCTGCGAACTGCGCGGTTGCGAACGTACGCGCGAGCACATCGAATGCGCCGAGGCCACCGAGGATGACTGGACGGCGGAGTATCTGGATACGATTCTGGCGATCAAGGTTGTCGATTCGCTGGAAGATGCCATCGCCCATATTAACGAGTTTGGATCCCACCATTCGGATGCGATTGTGACGGACAGTTATTCCGCGTCCGAGCGGTTTCTGGATGCGGTTGACAGTGCGACGGTTTATGTAAACGCGTCCACGTATTTTACGGATGGCTTCATGTTTGGTTTGGGGGCGGAAATCGGGATTAGCACGAGTAAGCTGCATTGCCGAGGCCCGATGGCGCTCAAGGAACTCACGTCGTTGAAGTATGTCATCCGCGGGTCGGGCCAGATTCGCCAGTAACCGGGATAGCCCGCATGATGAACCCAAAGCGAATCGGAGTATACGGCGGTACCTTTGACCCGGTACACAACGCCCACCTCGAAATCGCCCGTGCCGCGCGGAGGTGTGCGGCGCTGGATGTCGTTCTCATCGTGGTGGCCGCGCGCCCCCCGCACAAGGAAAACGAAACGTTCGCAACGCCGGAAGATCGCATGGCAATGGTGAAAGCGGCGGTCTTGGACGAGGCGGGGATGGAATCCAGCGACGTGGAGATGCGGCGCGAGGGGCCATCCTATACAAGCCAGACGCTCGTGGAATTGCATGAGCACTATCCCGAATCGGAACTGTACTTGATTATCGGCATGGACTCGTTGGCGGACTTACCCAAGTGGAAGGATCCGGAAACAATCCTGGAACATGCAGAATTACTCGTGGTGCCCAGGCCGGGAAATGGAACTGCGGCTCCGGACATGGTGGCGGGGAAATACTGCGTCATTCCTTTTGAGGAAACGGATATTTCGTCTACCGAGATTCGTGTTCGTATCGCGCGGGGCACGCCTATTGATGACGTGGTGCCTGCGGCGGTCGAGGCGCTCATCCATGAACGAGGGATTTATGAGTAGGTTGTATAGTCCCGACGATCCGACTCTCTCTGGCTCGCGCGTAACGGGCTCTCCTCGCTTCGATACGCCGCGCGCGGCGGAATTTGTGGAACTGCTTCGCGGACAGCTTCCGACGAAGACGTTTCGGCATTGCCTATCCGTCGCGGAGTTTATGTTGACCTTCCATGAAGAGGCTGGGATCAGCCGAGAACAAGCGGTAAATGCGGGGCTCCTGCATGATCTGTGCAAGGCAATGAAGCCCGCCGAATTGAACGTAGCCGTGGAGGCGCATGGCCTGGAATTGACAGAACGGCAATTGGATAGCCCCGCGCTGCTTCACGGCCCGGTCGCCGCGGCGGTATGCGAGGCGGATTTGGGAATTGCCGACCCGGATGTTCTCGACGCGATCTTCTGGCATACGACAGGACGTCCGGATTGGAATGCCGTAGGATTGGCGCTGTATTTGGCCGATTTCGCGGAGCCGCTTCGAACGTTGGGCCAGGCAGCGGAGGCGCGCGAAGTGTTGCGCGAGGAGGGGTTTCGCGCGGCGGTCGTCTATGCCACAAAGATGAAGCTTGACTACGTCGCGCGTCAATTTACGGTGGACCCCACGTCGGCGGCGTTCGGCAACTGGGTGGCCGAGAAGTGGAACGGATGAATATCTCCGAGCCCTTTTCCGATCTGGCGCGCTACTACGACGCGATCATGTCGGACGTAGATTACGACCGTTGGCTGGTGGTGACAACGGCGGTCGCGGAACTCTTCCCCACGAAACAATTCACGCATCTGGATGTCGGGTGCGGCACGTCTCTCCTCATGAAGCAACTGTTGCGCTACGGGTGGAATTCGATGGGCGTGGACATCTCGCAATCGATGCTTCGGAATGGCCGCCGCTCCGGGCCGCTTCCGGTAACGGCCGCGGCGGACATGCGGAGCCTTCCTGTCGTGGGCCAGTTCGACTACGCGACGTGCCTCTTTGATAGTCTGAATTTCTTGTTGACCGCAGAGGGCTTGCGCGTCGCCGTACGCGAAATTGCAACGTCGTTGGCGGACGACGGGTTGTTTTATTTTGACATCATCACGGAGCGGATGGTCACGGAACATTTCGAGAACCGGAAGTGGGTCGAGTCGAACGGCGGTTTTTCTACTTCGTGGGAAGGCGTTTTCGACCGGAAGACCTCGATCGCCCGAACCGCTGTGACGGTGAATCAACAGTTGCCATCGGTCATCGAGGAGCGGATTCACACGGTGGACGAAGTTAGGAAAGCGCTGGATGAGGCGGGCTTCACGCTCCTCGGGTTATACGATGCCGAAGATTGGCGCGCACCTACGCGCAAGTCGTTGCGCCTGGATGGTGTGGCGGTGAAAGGGGATCCGACTCTCTACCGGAAGAAGATGCGCGGGGTTGAATCGTTCTTGCGTGATGCCTTCAAGTAGAAGGAGTAGGCGTAACTGGCGAGGATGCCGGAACTTTTTGGGGCCCAGAAGGGATCGGACCCAAGACCATCTTTGGGGCAAGGCGGGTCGCCCACTAAAATTGACAGAGCAACCTGTACATGAGAAACTACAGGTTACGAGGGGCGGTACGGCTGCTCCCCTCAGGCTGTTGGCGAATTCGCCACAAGGAGTTCCCATGACGACAGGGCTGCATGTCGTAACCTTTGATTTCTCTACGGCTTTACGGAGCATTTGCGACGCCGCTGCACGCGTCCGTTTCCTCTGCATTACGGCTATCCTCCTCGTTTCTCCCCTATTCGGGTCGGCCCTGGCTCAGCAGGCGGAGGAGGAGGAATCCTACGAATCGCTCTGGGCACGCGGCGAATACGCGCAAGCCCTGGCGCTGTTGGAAGACACGATCGAGAATGCAAGGGGCTACGTGCAAACCTCGGATCGGCGGGACTTGGCCTGGCTCCGTTTTGAAAATGGTCAGTTGGACAAGGCCATCGAGAAAATGGAGGAGGTGTGCAACGATAATCGTGAGCCGGCGTACTGCGTCGAGCTGGCCCTTTTCTATAAATATGTGGGGCGGAACGACGATTTTGAGCGCATGCTGCGCCTGGCTGAATCTCGGTATGGCAGCGGCCGCAACTGGCAGTATTACCGCCGCAACGAGAATGCGGTGGCGATGGCACGGGTCTACGAATTAGCCAAGCTGAACCCGAAGGACATCATGGCTCAGATTTATGAGCCCCTTTCGGAGAATGATCGAGATCCGCGCTTGGCGGTGGTCCACTTGGGCGCGGGCGGCTTGGCCTATCGGAAGGGGAATTACGATGTGGCCGCGAAACGGTTCGATGCCGCCCTCGAAGAGAAACCCAAGCCCCAGCAATTGCAGGAAGCGCTGGTAGGCCTCGCGGAGTGCTATTGGAAATCGCACGACGGGCGGCTCGACCCGATGCTCCAACGGATCCTGGATCTCAATCCAAATAATCCGCGGGCGAGGGCCATCCAGGTGGAATTGCTCCTCGACCGGGCGAAGGGCAAAGAAGCCCTCAAGCTTATCGGCGAAGCGCTTGCCATCAACCCGAAGAGCTTGCGTTTCCTCGCCCTCAAGTCCGCCGCCCATTTCGTCGAGGCGGAAGCCGAAGCCATGGCCCGCACCCAGCTTGTTGGATCGGCCATCAACCAGGTATCCAGCGAAATCTTGCGGACAACGGGCCGTATCGCTTCGCGTCAGTACCGCTTTGCCGAGGGCGCGGCCTTCCAAGAGAAAGCGTTGGAGCTTGATCCCGACGACTATGAAGCCCGCGGCTACTATACGCAGGACTTGCTGCGCCTGGGCAAGGAAGTCGAAGGGCGCGCGGAGCTGGAATGGGCCTTCAAGGAAGACCCGTACAACGTTCAATTGTTCAACCTTATTAGTTTGATGGACACGCTGGAAACCTTCACGACCATCGAGCGCGGCGCGTTTGTTCTGCGGCTCCCTGCGCACGAAGCAGACCTGCTGGCGGAAGACGCCCTCGGTCTCCTCGACCAGGCTATTGAAACTTTTGAGGCCAAATACGCTATTGACTTGACGAAGCCCGTGCTCATCGAAATGTTCGACAAACACGATGACTTCATGGTGCGCTCTGTCGGCTTGCCGGGCAACGCAGGGCACCTCGGCATCTGTTTTGGCCAGTTGGTCACGATGGATTCGCCTTCCGCGCGGCCCCGCGGTTCCTGGAACTGGCGCTCGGTCCTCTGGCACGAATTTATGCATGTTATCACGCTGCAAAAGACGAATAATCTGATGCCCCGCTGGTTGTCCGAGGGCATCTCCGTCTACGAAGAGCATCAATACTCGCCGGCGTGGCGTTCTAAATTGGACCCGGACTTCCGTGTGATTCTCGCCACGGAAGACGCGCTGCGCGTGCGCGACCTGACGAACTTCTTCCTGGAGCCCAAGTCACCCAACCATCTGATGTTCGGCTACTTCGCCGCGGGCGAGTTTGTGGAATATTACACGGCGGCATTCGGTATGACGGCCATGAATACGGCGCTGGACGCCATCGGCGAGGGAGCAGAGGCTGTGCGGGCCCTCGCTGAAGCAAGCGGCGAACCTCCACGCGAGCTTGACCGCGGCTATCAGGACCATCTGGCCGAACGGGTCAAGCCCTTCGACAACCTCCCCCAGGTGGAACTCCCGGAAGGCCACTTGGCCAGCGGCCCGGGTCTGGTCGAGAAACTCATGGAACGCATCCAGGACACGCCGTCCCCGGAGGATGCGCCCTTCGCCGTCGCCATGCGGAAGGCCCAGGAAGCCCTGACGCAAGAAAGCTGGGACGAAGCGGAAGCCGCGCTCAAGGAAGCGCACGAGCTCTTTCCCGACTTACTGGGCGAACAGGCGCCCCTCTTTCTGTTGGCGGAGTTGTATAGGCATACGAAGCGCGCCGAAGCGTTAACGGAAACCTTACTTGAGATTTTCGGGTCGTCGCCCGCTGAGCTGGCGGCGTCTGAAGAACTTATCGAAATTTATTCGGCCAATGGCAAATGGAATGAAGTGGCGCGCATCGCCGACTGGGCGCTGGGAATCGACCCCTATGAGAAGGGCTTCCATGAAGCCTACATCGAAGGGCTGCTGAATTCCGCGCGCGAACAGGAAGCCCTCCGGCCGCTCAACGTGCTCGCCCATCTCGACAGCGCCCACGCGATCGATCACCGCCTTCACCGCGCGCGGATCTACCGTGACTTGGGTGAAACTGCGCCCGCGCGCGCGGAAGTGGTTAGAGTGCTTGAAAATGTCCCCAACTTCTGGGATGCGCAAGCGTTGTTGTTGGAACTCATCGATCCGGTCGGGGAGGCCGGCGGGTCGGAACCGAATCTCAATCCAGAAGCGCCTGTTGAACAAGACCAAGAGGGATCGGGTGGAGAGGCTTCTCTGCCCGACTTCAAGTAGTGACTTATCGAACCCGCACATATTGCCTGATTGGCGCCGCAGTGGCCCTCACGGGAGTATTCCTGTTGTTGCTGTCCTCCGCCGCCGATGCGCAGCGCGGCAGCAGGCTCGGTTTTGGCGGTCGGGGCTACCCTATCCGCCAGCCGGAGCGCGACATTTTCCCCACCGGCGCCTTCACCTTCGCCCGGGTGCGCTACAGCAGCTACGGGTATGGCTTCAATTGGGATACAGACTACCCCGCCTCCGATCTCAACTTTCCGATCCGCTTGGAACAGCTCACGACCATCAAAATCGAGCACCAGGAAAACGGCGACCCTAAGCATGTCGTGGTCGATCTCACCGACGAGACGCTCTTCGATTATCCATTCATCTACATGCTGGAAGTCGGTAGGCTCGTATTCTCCGAGGAGGAAGCCACAGCCTTGCGTTCCTATTTGCTGCGGGGCGGATTTCTCATGGTCGACGATTTCTGGGGTGAAGATGAGTGGCTGAACTGGCTTATTCAGATTAGCAATGTGCTCGATCCGATCGAATATGAGATGAAAGATCTTACGCTCGATCACCCCGTATTCAATATTGTGTTCAAGCTGGACGAATTCCCCCAGGTGCCGTCCATTAATTATTGGGTCAGCTCGGGCGGCGACACGAGCGAGAAGGGGTACGATTCTCGCGTGCCGCACTACAAAGGCATTCACGACAAGAACGGTCGCCTCATGGTCATCGTTTGCCACAACACGGACTTGGGTGATGGCTGGGAGCGAGAGGGCGAACGGGAGGATTATTTCCAAGCCATCTCGGTCCCGAAAGCCTATCCCATGGGCATTAATATCGTCGTATACGCAATGACGCATTAGCGCGGCGCGTTGGGAACCGGTTCCGTGCGCGGCTGCGCGCGCGAGACTGCAACTGAAAGAAAGAAGGCCCCTATTGGAAGCGAATCTTCAACCGGAAGAAACACCGGCGACGCCTCCCGCGCTGCCCGTTCAAGATGAATCCGCCTTCGAGCAAGAGGCTCTCGAGCGCCTGAAGGCTGGGCGCGACAAAATGCTTGGCGAGATTCGGCGCGTTATCGTTGGGCAGGAACAGGTCATCGACGAACTCATGATCGTTCTCTTCTCGGGCAGCCACTGCTTAATCACGGGCGCGCCCGGCCTCGCGAAAACGCTGCTGATAAGGACCATCTCGCAGATCCTCGATTTGAAGTTTAAGCGCATTCAATTCACGCCGGATCTGATGCCCTCGGATATCACGGGCACGGAGATTATCGACGAGGACCGCGCAACGGGCCACCGCGAATTGCGCTTTATCGAAGGCCCGGTATTCACGAACATCCTGCTCGCTGACGAAATAAACCGGACCCCACCAAAGACGCAAGCGGCGCTCCTCGAAGCGATGGAGGAGCGGCAGGTTACGGTCGCGGGCGATGTACGCGAACTTGAGAAACCTTTTTTCGTGTTGGCCACGCAGAACCCCATCGAGTTGGAGGGCACGTACCCCCTGCCGGAGGCCCAGCTCGACCGCTTTATGCTCAACATTCGAATTGATTACCTGAGTGAAGCGGACGAGTTGACGGTGGCGACGACGACGACCTCGACGCACAAAGATGCGCCGCAAAGCGTGTTTTCGGGTGAGGATATGACGGCCTTCGCACGGCTGGTGCGGATGGTTCCCATCGCGGAACCAGTGGCACGCTACGCGGTCAATCTGTGCCAGGCGAGCCGCCCGGACCGCCCCGAGGCCTATGACTTTATTAAGGACTGGGTGAGTTGGGGCGCCGGTACGCGTGGCTCGCAAAACCTGATCCTGGGCGCGAAAGCCCGGGCGCTGCTGCAGGGCCGTTACCATGTTTCAATAAGCGATATACAAGCCATTGCCGGGCCTGTGCTGCGGCACCGCATATTGACCAATTTCCGGGCGGAAGCCGATCACGCTAGCGTGGAAGACATCATCCAAAAGTTGTTGGAAGCTGTTCCTCAGCCGAAATCAGGCCTCTAGAGCATTTTAACTAATTATGGATGCGAAGATACGCCGCCAGCCGACGCCGCAACAAGTAGATGCGTATTCATAATTGCTTAAGATGCTCTAAGCCGCCGCATTAACCCAAGGAAGTTTTCTTGGCAACGCAAGGTAGTACATGGCACCCACTTTGAGTTCTATCGATCCCGCTCAACTTGCGAAGATCGCCGATCTCCAGCTCTTGGCGCGCACGGTTGTCGAGGGGATGTTGTCCGGCCTGCACCGAAGCCCGCATTCGGGGTCGTCCATCGAGTTCGCCCAGTACCGCCCCTATACCCAGGGCGATGATCCGCGGCACATCGACTGGAACCTCTACGGCCGCACCGACCGCCTGCACATCAAACAATTCCAGGAAGAAACGAATCTGCGCTGTACCCTGATTCTCGATTGTAGCGCCTCCATGGGCTACGGCTCGGGCGATTTGAATAAGTTTCAGTACGCGCGCATGCTGGCGGCGTGTATGGCGATGATCCTCCACAAGCAGCGCGACGCCGTTGGCTTCATCGCGCACCACGAAGCGTTGCTGGACTATGTGCCACCGCGCACGGCTCCGCATCACCTCAATCGGATTCTGGTGGACTTGGACAATCTCGATGCGGCGGGACAGACGGATGCCACGGGCGCGCTTCATTATTTGGGTGACGTGTTGCAGCCGCGTGGCATGGTGGTCCTCATTTCGGATCTTCTCCACCCGGTCGAAGAAACGATCAAGCATCTCAAGTCGCTGCGCGCCCGCCGCCACGATGTGCTCGTCATACAAATCAGCGACACGGCAGAGCAAACCTTTCCCTTCGAGCGGACGACCACCTTCGTCGATATGGAGAGCGGCGGCGAACAGTACGCCGTTCCGGACACGGTCCGCGAGCAATACCTTGAGAACCGGGAAAGCCACTTCGCGCTCCTCCGCCAGGAATGTCTCGCTTCGGAAATTGACCTTGCTGAATTTACCACCGATGAACCTCTTGATCGCGCACTATATTTTTTCTTGCGGCATCGTGCGCACGCGCTCATGACGACCAGCTTGAAGCAGCGCCGTAACACGGCTGGAGGGACGACTTGATGGGCCTTTCGTTTCTAGCCCCGTTCTTTTTTGGCGGCGTCGCGTTGCTCGCCGCGCCCTTCCTCATCCACCAAATCCGGCGGCCCGAACGGGAGCCCCTGGCCTTCAGTAGCATTCTCTTTATTCCCAATATTCCGAAGGAGGTTATCGAGCGCCGCAAGCTCCAGCATATCCTGCTTATGCTGCTACGCATGTTGTTGTTCTTGCTACTGGCCCTCGCCTTCTCACGGCCTTTCTGGACGGCCCCTGCGGCCTTCGACGTCAACGATGGCCCCCTTCGCCACCTCATCCTGGTCGATGCGTCGTACAGCATGGGCGCGGGCGGCGCCTTCGACGAAGCGAAGGCCGAAGCCCTGTCCATTCTCGGCGATATCCCCGAAGAGGAACCCGTAGGCGTCGTGGTATTCGGCCGTTCGCACACGACTGCCGCCGCCATCGAATCCGAATCCGACCCCGAAGTCGGATCGCATGATCGCGCCCGCCTCGCCATCCAAAGCGCGGAATTGACGGATGAAAACACGGCGTACCTGCCGGCCCTGCAACACGCGCAGGCACTCCTGACGGCGGGGCTCGACGAGGAATCGGGGGCCTCCACCCGCAAGATTTTGTATGTGATCTCCGATTTCCAGAAAAACGGCATGCCGGAGCAATATACTGGCTGGAAGCTTTCCCCGGGAATTCAGTTGAAGACCGTTCAGGTGGAATACGGCGACACGGTGAACTATGCGCTGACCGATGTGGGCCTCAAGAAAATGCAGGACGGTGGCCTCCGGATTTTGGGCAAAGTAAAGAACTGGTCCGAGGACGATGCGGACCAATTGGAAATCAAGATGATTTTGGGCGGCGTAGAGCAGGCCGCAAACGTGCTGGATGTGAAGGGCGGCAATGCCTCGCAAACGTCGTTTACCTTCGATGTGACGACCAACGATCCGCTGGAGGGCCGCCTCCAGCTCACCGGCGATGGCGTGACGCCGGATAACGTGCGTTACTTCACCTGGAACCCACCGCGCAAGCGGAATGTGTTGATTCTCGCCGACGAGAAGCCCGGCCTGGTATATCCTTCGGCTATGTTCATGAGCAGAGCGCTGCCCAAACGATTGGATATTCCCTGGGTCGCCAGTGTCGCGTCGCAAATCGAACTGCCGGAAGCCCTCGGCAATCCTGCGCAGAGGCCAGCCGTGATCATTGTTAGCGGCCTCGACGGGCTGCGTCAGGAAACGGCAGCACAGTTGCTCGAATTTACGAGAAATGGCGGGCAACTCCTCCTGACCCTTGACGAAGGCACGGATTATGAGCGACTTAACGAGCTGCTCTTGTCGCCCATCGGCGCGCCGATCACCGGGCTTCGCCACGATGCGCAACGCGAATCGCGCTACGAGGTCCTTGCCTGGCTCAACTTTGAGCATGAAATATTCGTGCCCTTTGCCGGGGCCCGGTTCAACGATTTTTCGTCGCTACGCTTCCACAACCATTACACCATGGACATCGGCGAGGACACCGAGGACCTCCGGGTCCTGGCCCGGTTCGACGACGACTCGCCCGCGATGGTCGAGGCGCGCGTCGGCGAGGGGCGCGTGGTCATCTGGCCCTTCGCGGTATTGTTGGATTGGACGAACCTCCCCAAAACCGCCCGCTTCGTGCCATTGCTGTACCAAACGCTTTCCTATCTGAGCGGATTCCAAGAGGCTGATGTAACCTGGAATGTGGCCCAGCGCGTCGGGGCCGACTCGGTGGTCTTCGACGAGGCAGGGATTACGGTTATCTCCGCCCCCGGACTCGATCAGCCGGTGGAAGTAACTCTGGAGGATGTCGGTGCGAACGCGAACCTGCTGCTCCGGCACGCGGGCTTCTTTCGGACGCGGACGACGACGGATGGAGACTGGCTTCAGGTGGACGCGGTCAATGTTGTTCCCAGCGAAGGCGACCCGACGCCCGTATCTCTAGCGGAATTCGAGCTGAAGCTTTCGTCGGCTCCATTGGCTTTGGATGAGGATATGGATGCGCTCATCAGTGGCGCGCCGAGTGACTTTATCGTCCGCACGGAATACGGAAGGTATTTCTTGGTTTTCTTAGTTTTATTACTCCTTCTTGAGAGTTGGTATATGTCTGCCTTAAAAGGGTAAAATTCTACGGTAAGCTACGGCGTGATCCTACCGGATCCGGTTTGATTGGAACCGATCCCTCCCGTTGAAGGGTTTACCGATAGCAAGGAGCGGGACTATGCGAAAAGGCTCCACGAAATTACATCCAGAGCTTGGGCTGCGCATTCAGGAAGTGGCGCGCCAATGCAGGCGAAACCGCGCCCTGAGAAGTTGGGCGCGCTTCGGCGTGGCCACGCTCGCCCTGACGTTCCTTTTCACCCTCATGCTGGCGTTCGTGCCGCGGGGCGACGACACGGCCAGGTATTTCCTCGCGGCCTTTTCTCTGTGCGAGGCGGTGGCGGCGTGGCGTTGGCTATTCCTTCCCATGCGTACCCCCATCACGACGGAGCAGGTAGCGCTGTTCATCGACGAAAAGCACCCGGAATTGGAAAACCGTATCGCCAGCGCGGTGGAATTCAGTGCCGGTGGTCATGCCGACGATTCCCCGTGGATCATTCAGCAGTTCCTGGAAGAAACAACCCCGATCGTCCGCAAGGTGTCGTTCTCCGATGTACTCGACACCACGCCTGTATTTACGTTCGGTGCAGCCGCTGCCGTGTTGCTGGCCTTGTCTGCGGGCACGGTAGTCCTCTTCAGCAATTTTTGGATGCCCACAATCGGCGTCATCCCCGATGAGTTGGCGCGGCGCACGGCACTGCCCTTCACGGTTGAGCCTGGTAACGCCCGCGTCCGCCGCGGGGACAATCAAACGATATGGGTACGATCGGACAAACTGAATAATAAAGTGCAGCTTCGATGGCGCATGGCCGGCGGGGACTGGCAGGTCAGCGAAATGGAGCGCAGCCCGTCGGAAAACATATACATGTACCTCTTTGCCGATGTGCAAACCGATATCGAGTACGACGTCCAGTTTGGCAGGAAGCGGTCGGCGACTTTCGAGTTGACCGCGTGGACACCGCCCGAGGTAACCTCGATCGATCTCCTGTACACCTTTCCCGAATACCTGGAGCGAGAGCCACGGGAAGTGCCCAACAGCGGCAACGTTTCTGGCATCGAAGGCAGCCAGGTGGCCATGTCTTTTTGGGTCAATAAGAAGCTCGCGAGCGCGGAAATGGTGCTCGGCAGCGGCACACGCGTTTCGCTGGTGGAAACCTCAGAAGCCCTCTGGACCACATCGATTGAGTTGACGAGGAACGATAAATACCACATCGAGCTGGTCGACTTGCAAGAGGAGCCCAGCGAATACAATCCGCGGTACGCCATCGCGATCGATCGCGACAGACCGCCGGATATCCGGATACGATTTCCCAGGGGCGATAGCGAAGTGACAATGCTGGAGGAGGTCCCTTTTGAATTCAAGGTAACGGATGACTACGGCTTTAAGGAATATGGACTGCTTTATGAAATCTCGGGTCGCGAGCCGGTGCGCCTGGCGTTGAATGAGTCGGACGCCGTGCTGAACGATGCGGAGGGCGAACACGAAATCGAGCTTGAAACCCTCGACCTTGAGGTGGGCGACTTTATTACGTGGACCGTCTGGGCGAAGGACGCGAAGCCGGGTCGCAGCGAGTTTGAACTGCTCGGCGATCCATTCTTCCTGGAAATCCGACCGTTCCGCAAGCGCTATGAAGAAGTCGTGTCTGATGGCGGCAGCGGCAAAGGCGGTGAGCAAGAGGACGAAGACACGAAGGTCCAAAAGCAAATCATTATCGCGACGTGGAACCTCCGCGGCGAAGCGCCCTTTATCGAGCCAAAGGTCTTTAACGAACGGCGCGACCTGATCGTCGAGACGCAAGAGAAGCTTCAAAACAAAGTGTCCAAGAGAAACAGGGAGGCGGGCACCCCGAGCCCGGCAAGCATCCGCCTTGGCAAGGCAATGAGCGAGTCGGCCAATATCCTTAAGCAATCGGAGATGCCTGAGCCGGAAACCGCGCTGTCCGAAGCACTCGTAAATCAAAACGTATCCTATCGCCTACTTCTGAAGATGAAGCCTGACCGGAGCGAAGTGACGCAAAGCAGCGGCAAAGGCGAGGGTGGCGGAGGCAGTCAGGAGCGCCCTGATATTTCTGCGCTTGAAATGTCTCGAAACAAGAATTTTTATGAAGAGGAAAACAGGGTCGGGCAAGAGCAGCAACAGCAAGCGGCCGACGAGTTCCTGAAAAAGATTTCGGAGCTTGCGCAACGCCAAGAATTGATCGACGAGGAAATCGCACGCCTCATCTCGGAACTCCAAAACGCGAAGACGGAGGAAGAGAAGGAGGAGATTCGCCGCAAGCTGGAACGCTTGGAAGACGAGCAGCAGAAAAATCTCGACCGCTTGGATGAGGTACGGCAAGACCTGGCCACTGAGGGGATGAGTCCCGAACAAACCCGCCAGGCGCGTGAGGGCCTCGAAGAATCGCGTGAGCATATGAACCGCGCTCTCGATCACCTTCAAGATGACCGCTACCAGCAGGCGCAGGCCTCCGGGAACCGCGCCACCCAACCCCTGGATGATATCCAGAGCCAGTTGCGGCAATTCGGCCGGGAGGCGGCAGCGCAACGGATGAAAGAAATCATCGAGCAGATGGAAGAATTGCAGCAGGCTCAGGATGGGGTTGTTCAGCAGGCGGGGGAATTTCAGAAGGAACACAATATCCCGAACTTCGATATTGGAGATGACCTGGACGAGCGTAAGCAGGAACTTGTCGAACGAAAGGAACAACTCGCGCAAGATTTCAGCGAGATGATGAATGAAGCGGGCGAACTCGCCGAGCGTGGGCGTCAGACGCAAGAGTTGATGACGAATGAACTCAATGACTGGCTGCGCGAGACGAGCCGCGAAGGCATCTATGAGGACATCATCGAAACGATGCCCTACATCAAATACGAAGTGTGGGATACGGCTATCGGTGAAGAAGAAAAAATTGCTGAAAAACTTGATGGCGCTGCCGAAAAGCTCCACCAAGTCGCTCAATCGATCGTGGAAAGCGAGTTGGAAGGGATGCAGCTCGCCCTCGAAGCACTTGAGCGTGTGACTGCTGGCCAACAGGGACAAGAAGGTCAACAGGGGCAAGACGGTCAGCAGGGGCAAGAAGGTCAGCAGGGGCAAGACGGTCAGCAGGGGCAAGACGGTCAGCAGGGGCAAGAAGGTCAGCAGGGGCAAGAAGGTCAGCAGGGGCAACAAGGTCAGCAGGGGCAAGACGGTCAGCAGGGGCAAGAAGGTCAACAGGGACAAGAAGGTCAACAGGGACAAGAAGGTCAACAGGGGCAACAAGGCCAGCAGGGGCAAGAAGGTCAACAGGGGCAACAAGGCCAACAGGGTCAGCAAGGACAGCAGGGTCAGCAAGGACAGCAGGGTCAGCAAGGACAGCAGGGCGGTAACAATCAGAGAGGGTCCAGCGGCGGCGCCCGTCGGTTTGGTGGGGACAGGACCGGCGGTTGGTCGGACAACGGGCCCATCCCGGCCTTCGATATGGACGGCTTCATACAGAATGATTACCGCGGTTGGCTGGAAGAGCTGCGGAATGCGGAGTCTCTGCTCCCCCAGGATAGCGAATACCGGACGCAGATAGCGCGTGCCCGTGAACAAATTGAAAATATGCGCCGCCAGTACCGCAGCAACAGTAAGGCGCCGCGGTTCGACTTGTTCCTTGATGTGGTGCAAAAACCATTGGTGGAAACGGCGGATCAGTTGCAACGCGACATTCAAAAACTTCTCGATGAGCAAGAATTCATCATGGCTGACGAAGGCGAAATTCCCGAACGCTTCAAGGCGTGGGTCGCCGACTACTTTACCGGCTTGTCCGAATCCGAAGGAACCCGCTAAACGTGCTCGAACGAATTACCGAGTGGCTCGCGGGAAACGGCGCGGATGATCTCACGCCCACGCGTTTCGGATTTAATGTTCCGCTGCCGTGGTTCCTATGCCTACTGCTGATTGCAGGGGCGGGCGTCGGCATGGCCCTGTACTATTGGCGGCGCCTGGATGGAGTGGAAAAACAGACTCGTATTTTTCTGGTCTTCCTTCGCGTTGCCGTCATTGTCATCGCCTTGTTCATCGCCCTCGACCCGTCTATCGTCGCGGAGCGGATCCGTCCGGGCGAGCAGTTCGTGCTGCTCCTTTTCGATGACTCGCAGAGCATGAATATCGAAGGGCAAAGTGGCCAATCCCGGGGAGCGCGCCTCCTCGAATCGTACGCGGCGGTGTCTGCGGAATTCGAAGGTGAACTTCGGCGCAAGCATCAGGTGGCCCGCTACGGCTTGGGCGCGGGCATCGAAGCGCTGCAATCGGTGAACAATCTGAAATTTGACCAGCGGGAGAGCGACCTCACCGGCGGCGTGGCCCGGGCTTTTGCCGATATGGAAGGCACCCATGTGTCCGCCATCATCGTCTTCAGCGACGGCGTCTACCAGACTTCCAATGATTTTGTCGCGATCCAAGATTTGCCGGACACGGCGCCCGTATTCACGGTGGGCGTCGATTCGGTTTCGAACTGGCGCGATGTAGAGCTGGGCCGCATCTCTGTCAACCGAACCGATTTCGACAAGAGCCCGGTCGTGCTCGATATCGATATTCATTCCACAGGCCTCGCGGGTCGCGAAGCGTTGGTTGAAGCAGTAATCAATGGCGTACGGGTGGTCAAGTCTAAGCGCATTTCGATCTCTGAAGATCGTCAAGACCAGCAGGTGCGCCTCGAATTTATCCCCGACCGCCCCGGCTGGCTCGAATACGAGGCGCGGGTGAGCCTCATCAAATCCACGCCCGAACCGGAGGGCGAGGCCATCCCTGAGGACCGTATCAAAGAAAACAACATGCGGCGCTTTGTGGTCGACAACCGGGACAAGGAATACCAGATTCTCTACGTGTCGGGCCGCCCGAACTGGGAGAATAAATTCGTCCGCAATGCCTTGTGGCCGGACAGGCAGCAACTCAAGATGACTACGCTTATTTGCATTTCCACGGCGGATCGCAAGTTTGAATTCAAGGGGAAAGAAACGTCGGTGGTGAACCCGCTGCTCGAGGGGTTTAGCGACGACATCGATTCGCCCCGGTACGACGAAGCGGTGTTCGTCGCCATCGGCGAGAATGCGGCGGAGGTGAAGTCGGGCTACCCGGTCACCGCCGAGGAACTCTTTGGGTACGATCTCATTATCTGGGGCGACGTCGAAAAGCCCTATTTCAACAACACGCAAATGGAGGTAACCCGCGACTACGTCGAAAAGCGTGGCGGGGCCCTCCTGGTTTTGGGTGGCCCGAAATCCTTTACCAACGGGGACTACGCAGGCAGCCTCCTGGAAGGCATGCTTCCCGTCGTGTTGCATCAGTCCGCGAATGATCCTTCGATTCGAGAGAGGACATTATTCTCCGCGCGTCCCACGGTGGAAGGCCGCCTCGGGGGCTCTTGGGCCTTGGATACGGACGAACAGTCAGACATGCAGCTCTGGGCGGAAATGCCCGAGCTCTTCGGGCTCGACCTCTTTCCGGTGCTGCGCCCCGGCGCGACGGTAATGGCCGAAGCCTTCGTCGCTGGATCCGATGAAGGCGCGCGCCCCGTGTTTGCGGTCCAGCGTTACGGGGAAGGCAAATGCGCCATCTTGGCGACGAGCGACACCTGGCAATGGCAAATGCGGCTCGACGCGGACGATGACCGACACGAGCGGCTGTGGCGGCAGGTGGTCCGTAATCTCGTTCACGATGCGCCGGAGCCTACGTTTCTGCGCGGCAAGCAGGATGTCTATGCGCAAGGTGCCCCTATCGATCTCGACTTTATCATTCGCGACGATAACTTCGACCGGCGGGAAGGCCTGCGCACGAGCGTCACGCTGACAAGTCCGAACAACCAGGAACTCGCGCTCTCTGTGGATGAATCCATCCAAGAGGCGGGGCTCTATTCCAGCCGTTTCACGCCCGAGGAAACCGGCGTTTACAATTTGGTGCTCTCGTCTCTGAACGAAAAGGACGAAGTCGTTGGCACCCTCACCGAAGCCTTTCTGGTCGAGCCGGATCGGCGTGAATTCCAGATGGCTAAGTATAATCCTGATTTCCTCCGCGACTTGGCCGAATCAACAGGGGGCGCGTTCGTCGATCTCAGCGAAATCGCGACACTGCCCGAACGCATTCCCTTGCCCGACCGTGAGGACGCCGAGGAGGTAATCCTCCATATCTGGCCCCTCCCCGGCTTTTACATCGCCCTCGTGGCCATGCTGGCCCTGGAATGGTATTTACGTCGTAGGAGGGGCCGCGCATGAGCCGGTTCATCTGGAAGCGCTTTCCCATCGCAATTCTGTCCGCTACGATCGCCCTATGCGCTCTTGCTCCGGGATTGGCGGGGGCGGCGTCGCACCATCTCATCCTCTCCGGAAGCGGTGGCGAAGAGTTCTATCAACAGCAATTTCAGGAATGGAACTCGCGCCTCTACACAGCGCTCACCCAACAATTGTCCATTCCCAAAGAAAATGTCACCCCGCTTGCAGAACCTCTCGAGGGGCCATCCCAACCGGAATCCACCATCTCCCTGGATACGATTTACCAAGCGTTCGACGCGCTTTCCAAACGCGTTCAGCCCGAGGACGATCTCTACGTTTACCTCATTGGACACGGCAGTCACTTCAAGCGGGACACGAAGCTGCATATCCCCTCGCGCGATCTCACGGCGGGCGACCTCGCCGATCGGCTTGATGCGATTTCCGCGCGGCGCATTGTCCTCGTTGTCGCCATCTCCAGCGGCGCAGGGTTTATTAACAGCGTGAGTGGGCCCGACCGGGTTATCCTCTCGGCCACGAAGGGGGTGGACGAAATTAACGCCACCGAGTTCATGGAGTTCTTCATCGAGGGGCTGGAAAGCGGCAGCGCTGACGGCAACCGAGACGAGCGTATCACGATCATCGAAGCCGCCCATTACGCGACGCAATTGACCAACGCGTGGTTCGTGGGCGAGGGCCTTATCGCGACGGAGCATGCCATCCTCGATGACAACGGCGACGGCTTAGGCACCAGGCTCCCTATCGAAGGACTCGGGGAAAGCGACATCCGTGAAGAGGGTTCTGATGGAATCCTTGCGGCCGTGACCTACCTGAAGGAATACAGCTTCGATCCCACGGTGCCGCAGGAGTTAATCAATACCTATGTGGAGACACTCGACCTGATATTTCAGCTCAAGCGCGAGAAGGAGAGCATCGAGCCGGACGCGTACTATGCTGAACTGGAACGCCTCCTCATCATCGTCGCCAAGGCAAACCGCGACATCCGGCGCTATCCCCTCGACGACGCCCCCACTCTGTAGTACCAACGCGTTCCGATCGCCCCACGCGCGAATACAATCAGGATTTGAGCCACTATGGAAGAGTACATACCCCTCGCCATCATCGTCGCCTACCTCGTCGTCGTCACCGTCGTGGGCGCGGCGCTTTCCCGCCGAACGCGAAGTTCAAGCGATTGGGCGGTCGCCGGCGGCGGGATGAGCATGCTGATGGTCACCGTCGGCGTCGCCGGATCACGCATCGGCGGCGGGGGGACGTATGGCGTTGCGGGCAATGTGATGAACGGCGATCTCGGCGGCGGCATGTGGAACATGTGGTGGTACAGCATCAGCACCATAATCGCCATGGCGTTGGTGGGCGGATTCTACGCCGTCCCGTTTCGCCGCCTGAAGCTGCATACCGTAGGGGAAATCTTCGCGCACCGTTTTGGATCGGCACGCTGCCAAGCGCTCACGAGCCTCTGCGTCCAGACCGAGTACTTCCTCGTGAATGTCATTGAAGCCTACGTCATCGGCATCATTCTTACCGGCGTAACGGGCTTGCCCATGTACGTCACCGTGGCCATCGCCGCGCTCATTCTCATTACCTACATATCGTTGGGCGGGCTGTGGGGATCGGCGGCCACAAACCTCATCCACTGCGCCACAATCCTAATTGGGCTCGGCCTGGTCGGCTATCTTGGTATCGGTCACCTCGGCGGCTGGGACGCGATGACGGCGCAGATTGACGCGCACCTCGCCGAAGCTGGAAAGGACGGGACCATTTGGTGGAGCTTTATGGGGGCCTCTGGTTTTGCCGTATTCGGGCTCGTGTTCTCGTCGGCCATTCACACGCCCGCAGCCTCGGTGTATACCAATTTCGCTACCTCGGCACGCTCGGAGAAGATGATCCTGCCCGCCTTTCTCGCCGCAGGCGTCATCGCTTCCGTCATGCCGCTGCTCGCCGGGCTGGTGGGCATGCAAACGCTCGCCGCGAAGGGCCTCGACCCAGGGCTCGGGGGTTACAAGAATCTCACGGCCCTTCCAACCGAAATTAATGTGTGGGTCGGCGGCATTGCGCTCGCCGCGATTCTGGCGGCAGTCATTTCCTCCGGCGGCCCGATACTCCTTTCGAGTTCGACCATGATTGTCCGCGATTGGCTTACCTTCACGAGAAAATATTCGTCTCAAAAAAAGCTTCGCGCTTACCGTATTACCACCATTGTCAACGGAGTTATCGCCGCGATCATGGCCTACCTGTGGTCTATTGCGGATGCCCCTCTTACCATTATGGAGATCCTACTTTTTGGGTTCGCGATGGTTGTACCGCCCGCCATCGCCATCGGCTACGTCATCTACTATAAGAAAACCACCGAGCCCGGTGCCTATTGGGGCATGATCGTCGGCTATGCGGGCGGCATCATCGCTTACGGGCTCATTCGTTGGGCCGAGGCCGTTGATTTCACCGCGCCCGAAGGCTCGAGTCTCCTCGTGCGCACCGTACACCTTTTCTTCAGAGATTTTATGGGTACCGGCACAGGGTTGGATCCCTCGTATTTGACCACGCTACTGCCCCTGGTAGCCGTTCCCCTATTTTCCGTCATGACGACGCCGAACCCGGAAGGCGAAGAGAAATTTTACGCCATCGTCTCGGGCAAACGTGAGATGGAGGCGGAATAGAGCCACCGCCTCCAGGGAAACTATGAGCGAGCCTTCGTCTAAACCGATCGAAACCGCGAGCAAACCTCTTCCAGAGGCGACGCCTCCTCGAAATCGCGCGCTTGTTTTTCTTGGCTCGGGCGTATTTTTCTTCTGCGTCGTAGCGCTCGGAATCATACTTCGCGGCCTGTACTTTGCCCGCAATCGCGCGCTCTGGCTTGATGAGGCCTTCCTGGCGCTGAACATCGTTGACCGAGACCTCCGCGGGTTACTCGATCCGCTTTCCTACGATCAGAGCGCACCCGTCGGATATCTTATGGCAATCAAGGCGATTGTTACGACATTCGGCTCCTGTGAATTTGCCCTGCGCTCGTACTCCCTTACGGCGGGAATCGTGGGCTTTTTACTTGTCGCGGTTCTGGCGAGCCGAGTGCTTGAAAAACCTGCGGCCACGTTTGCGCTGGCCGTCACGGCGTTGTCCTTTCCGCTGATTCGCTACGCCTCCGAGCTCAAGCAATACAGCGGGGACGCGGCCATCGCGGCGCTCATCCTTCTGCTCGCCATAGCCCTCCATGACAGGCCCCAAGACCGGTGGCGATTCGTAGTGTTTGCCATAGCCGGCGGCGTGTCGGTTTGGTTTTCGCTTGCCTCCGTCTTCGTGCTCGCGGGAACCGGACTGGTTCTCGGCTGCGTGGCGCTTCGTGATCGGGATGGGCGGCGTATCGCTTTTCTCCTGGGCGTGGCGATCGTATGGGTAGCATCGTTTGCGGTGAATTACATGAAATTTCTCGCACCCACGCGCGGCAACACGAATCTCAGCAGTTGGTGGATGGATTCCTTCATGCCGTGGCCGCCCCTGACGGCGGCGGCTGTAAAATGGCTGGCTTGGACATTTGTTTCCCTTTTCGAGCATCCCCTCGGTCTCGTACTTCCGGGGCTCGGTGTACTCGCGTTTGTTATCGGTTGCCAGACGCTCCACCGAACGCGGACGGCCGAGCTGTATATGGTTGTGCTGCCCCTGGGATTTGCGCTCATCGCTTCGGCCCTTCATGCCTACCCCTTTACCGAACGCTTCCTCATCTTTGCGGCGCCGGGCCTGGCGCTTGTTGTCGGATCGGGCGCCTATCGCATCGCGCAAGTCTCTTGGCTCAACTCGAAACTGCTGGGCGCGGCCTTCGTCATGCTCTTGTTTCTTCAACCCCTGCTCGTCGCAGCAAACGGAATCGCGGACGAACCCTACGGCGGCGTCCGGGAGGCCGTACAAACCCTGGCGGAGCAAGAAGAACCCGGCGATGCCCTCTATCTCTACCACTGGTCTCAATTCGAATTTCGCTACTACGCGGACCGCGCTGGGTACGACGCGTCGCGGGCCCAGGCGGGCATCACAGCCCGAAACGAGTGGGACTACTACGAAGCGGAAATCGAAGCGTTACGCGGAAATCCCCGGGTTTGGTTCCTGTTCATAGACGTGGCCCCGCATCTCGGCGAAGGGGAGGAGCAGTTTTTCCTGAACCGGTTGGATGCCGTCGGCTCGCGTGTGGAACACCATACGTGGAATAATGCGCGCCTCTATCTTTATGATCTAACGAATCGCTGAGCCACCGACTCTGCCGGTGGTTACTGAGATCCGGAACAACCCTTGGGTATCAACGGAGAAAAACACACCCCTATGGCTGAACAATATATTTACACCATGATCGGCTTGGCGAAACGCTATGGCCACAATGAAGTACTCAAAGATATTTCGCTCAGTTTTTTCCCGGGCGCGAAGATTGGCATCGTCGGCGAAAACGGATCGGGAAAGTCAACGGTTCTCCACGTCATGGCGGGTCTGGATACCGAATTCGATGGGCAGGCGGAGTTGTCGAAGGGCTACAGCGCGGGCCTTGTCCCCCAGGAACCGCAACTGGACCCCGAGGCCACGGTGCGCAACGTCATCGAATCAGCCTTCAGCGAAACGGTGGCGCTGCTCAAGGAATTCGAGGACCTGGGCGTTAAGATGGGCGAGGAAATCTCGGATGAAGAGATGGAACAGGCCATCGAACGCATGGGCGTGTTGCAGGATCAACTCGACGCGGCGGACGCGTGGAACCTGGATCAGCGCCTCGACCAGGCCGGCGAAGCGTTGTGTCTGCCCGACGATGACCGCATCGTAGGAACACTCAGCGGCGGAGAGAAACGGCGGGTGGCCCTGTGCAAAGCCCTGCTGGAAAGCCCGGACCTTTTGTTGCTCGATGAGCCCACCAACCACCTGGACGCGGAAACGGTGGATTGGTTGGAAATTCAATTGAAGGATTATCCCGGGACGGTAATTATCGTCACTCATGATCGGTATTTCCTGGACAATGTGACGAAGTGGATTTTGGAGTTGGAAGGCGGGCACGGCATTCCTTTCGAGGGGAATTATTCGTCCTGGTTGGAACAGAAACTCTCGCGCCTCGTGGCGAAGGAAAAGACGGAATCCCCCCGCGCGCGCGCGTTGGACCGCGAATTGAAGTGGATTCAGATGAGCGATGCTGATCGTCATGAACTGACGAGCGGCCGCCTCGCGGATTACGAGCGCCTCGTGGCTCGCGAAACAGCGGCGAACAAGGGAGACTCGACGGTGATTCAGGTGGCGCCGGGCGAGCATCTGGGCGATCAAGTGATCGAAGCGGCGCATCTCTCGAAAGCTTACGATGGGAATATCCTGTTCAAGGATGTGGATTTTATTGTTCCGAAAGGCGCCATTGTCGGACTCGTCGGGCCGAACGGGACGGGTAAGACGACATTGATGAGGATGCTCGTGGGCGAGGAGTCGCCGGATAGTGGTGACTTGGTGGTCGGGAGCACGGTCCGATTCTCGTATGTGGATCAGGAACGGCAATCCATCACAGGCGACGTGAGCTTAGTCGAAGAAGTCGGCGGGCAGTCGGAAGTAGTCATCCTCGGAAAGCGCGAGGTGTCCATACGGCAATATCTCTCTTGGTTCGGTTTTCGGGGCGCGGATCAACAAAAGCGGGCCGACCAACTTTCCGGCGGCGAGCGCAATCGCTGCAATCTTGCCAAGCTTCTCAAGGACGGCGGAAACGTATTGCTGCTGGATGAACCGACGAACGATCTGGATGTGAATACGCTACGCTTGCTGGAGGACGCGCTGCTGGCGTTTAGCGGCTGTGTACTGGTGACGAGTCATGACCGGTTTTTCCTCAACCGCGTTTGTACGCATCTCTTGGCCTTCGAGGGCGAAGGGAAGGTCCGCTGGTTTGAAGGGAATTATCATGAGTATGAAGCCTGGCGCATGAAGGAATTGGGCTCGGCGCTCTTCGAGAATCGGCGCAATCGGTATCGGAAGCTTACGCTTTCGTAAGAGCGATTTAGCCACAGCAGAAATTTTTACGGCCAAGGATGATTCGGTGCCGGATTCAGGGCTTCAGACCTTCGTGACGTACCTCGAGGTGGAGCGAGGGTTTTCCGTCCACACGGTGCGTGCGTATCTTCGCGATGTGGAGGATTTCTGCGACTATCTTCAGCGAGGACCCGCCGCGTTTGATGGCGAAGGAGAGCGCGAACCGCCTTCGCTCGACCGGTTGCAACGGGCCACGCGCAATGACGTTCGGGCATTTCTCGGCCATGTTCAGACCCAAGGCGGATCGCCGAAAACCTCGGCGCGCAAACTCGCGTCTATTCGAGCCGCTTATAAATTCTATATTCACGTGGGCCTTTTTTCGGAAAACCCGGCGAAGTCCGTGCGTTCCCCGAAACTCGGGCGCGACCTTCCGGATGTCCTGAGCATTCCAGAAGTCACGGCGTTGCTCGAAGCCCCCGATACCTCGGTGGCCCTAGGCGTCCGCGACCGGGCCATCCTTGAGACGCTCTACTCAAGCGGTATTCGCGCCGCCGAATTGGCCGGACTCCAGATCCGGGACGTAGATCTGATTGGCTGCACCATTCGCGTGCTCGGCAAGCGCCGCAAAGAACGGATAGCCCAACTTGGAACGTTTGCGGTCGAGGCGATTGAGCACTACCTGCGCGCGAGGCCGGAATTCGGGAATACGTCTGAGACGACCCTGTTTCTGAATGCGCGGGGCGGCCCCCTTACCACGCGCAGCGTTCAACGCGTCATCGAGAAATACGTCCGTCAAGTCATTCCCGCGGGGCGAACCGTTACGCCGCACACCCTGCGCCACACCTTTGCCACGCACATGCTCGACGGCGGCGCGGACCTTCGTGTGGTCCAAGAGCTGCTGGGCCATGAGAGTCTTTCCAGCACCCAAATCTACACGCACGTCAGCCTCGAACGCCTTCGGCAGGTCTACCAAGACGCCCATCCGCATGCGTGATCGATAGACGGCTTACCGACAAGCGCGGCGGATGTGCGCGCAAACGAATCCGGCTGTGAATATTCCGTTGATTCCGCCGTTACTTCGCGGGCGATCCCTGAAGGTACTGGGCCAGCGCTTCGGCCACCTTCTCCTGGGCGAGGGCGGAAGGATGGGCATCGATGGGAATCCGGTACTCGGACTGGGACAGGTCGATCAGGTGGGTTAGATCGAGGGTCTCGATTTCACGCTCATCTAATAAGGGGGCCATGCCTTGGGCATCGTATTCCAAATCCGGGGCGTGTGGGTAGAGCAACACGACGAATCGGCCGTCGGGGTATTGTGCGAGGAAGGCATCTCTTGACGCGGCGATGAGGTCGGCGGTGAAGACTTCGTGGCGCGGAAGGATCCGGGGCGGAAAATCAACCTCGAAGTAGCGCAACACTTGCTCGCGTTTGAGGAGATCGTATAGCCGGGTTCGCCATGGCCTGCCCGTGTAGAAACTGCCCCTGCGTTCCACGATTCCGTCTTCCCCGTATGCGTAATGGGGGAAATGACGGCCCCATTGCACCCACATGCGCATGGAGCCGATGGCGCGCCGGACGTGGGCCGACATGAACACGTATACGAGGGTGCCGTTGGACTGGGGGATCTCCTCGGCGAGGGTCTTTTCTTCGAGTTTGGCGATCACCTGTTGGGGACCGTAGCCGGAGAAGCCGTAGTTGTAAACGTGCATGTCCGGCGTGTGTGCGGCAAACTGCGCGGGCAAGGTGTCGGCGTCGGCCAACCCCTCTCCGAAGGTGAAGGAACCTCCGAAGAAGGCGGTAAAGTTCGCGGCTGGTTGCGAAGGTTCGGGACAACGACGTCGCCCGTACGCGTCGGTTCGGTAGGCGACGTCGAATACGAAGCGGTCCCCATCTTTGAGGAAGGCGCGTTCGTCGGCGCCGGGGATGGGCTTGTAGCCCAAAGGGATGCTAAATTCGAATAGGTACGGGGTGAGCTGGTCGGGATGATCCGCGGTGACGTGATTTAGAAGTAGGAATGCGCCCTCAAGCAGGATTACAAACAGGACTGGAATGAGGACGATGACCGTCGCACGGAGTATGCGTGTGCGAAGCTGGATCGTCCCGGCTCGCACGCTCGCCCAAGAAAACATCAGCCCTCACTCCCATGGCTCCACAGCTTCAAACTCTATTCCTGCCTTCAATGAAAGTCTTGCCGCCGAGCCCCATACATTACGCCTCCCAAATCCCTGGCGGGGATACGAAAGTTTGGTGCTTGCTACGGGGCGAATGGCGGTTTCGAGAGCGCTGTGGCGATGCGCTCGTATATAACCTCTCCGATTCGGCCGTCGACTCCCAGAGGCTCGGCCACCGTAAAGGGCGTTCCGGGGAATGCTGCCGCTGCTTCGGCGACCATTCGTGGAATGTCGCCCGCGCTGTGGCGGCCCGGCGCGAGGAAGTATGGATGAATCACGACGCGTACCGCGCCTTGTTCCACGCATTTCTCGAAGGCCTCCCCGAGGGTCGGCGGCGCGAGTTCCATGTGCGCAGGCTCTACGATTCGGGCCCCGGAAACCTCGCGAAACATGGCCACGACCTCCAAGAGCATGGCGTTGGCCTCGGCAACTTTCGAGCCATGATCGACGAGGATGATGCCGGTATCGGGCGGTAGGTTATCCACGGGGTTTAGTCGGAGGGGCCGATCATCTTCGACGGATCGACTGCTTCGCGGAACTCGTCTTCGGTCAGCAGTTTCAGACTGATCGCCTCTTCGAGCAGGGTGGTGCCGTTCGCGTAGGCGGTCTTGGCGATCTTCGCCGCGTTGTCGTATCCGATTTTCCGATTCAGCGCGGTGACAAGCATGAGCGACTTGTGAAGCAATTCATCGATCCGTTCTCGGTTCGGCTCGATCCCCACTGCGCAGTTGTCGTTGAAGGAACGCGCGGCATCGCCTAAGAGCCGAATGGACTGTAACACGTTGTGAATGATGACCGGCTTGAACACGTTGAGCTCGAAATGGCCCGTCGCGCCCGCTACGTTCACCGCCACATCGTTGCCTATTACCTGCGCCGCGACCATGGTAACCGCTTCGCATTGGGTTGGGTTCACTTTTCCGGGCATGATGGAGGAGCCCGGCTCGTTCGCGGGGATGATGAGTTCGGCCAACCCGCATCGCGGACCGCTCGCAAGGAACCGCACGTCGTTCGCGATTTTCATCAGGCTGCATGCGATGGTCTTGAGCGCTCCGGAGGTCATGACCATCGCGTCGTGTGCGGCCAAGGATTCAAATTTGTTCGGGGCCGTGCGGAACGTCATTCCGCTGATCGTGCTGATGTGCTCTGCGACTTTCACGTCGTAGCCGCGCTTCGTGTTGAGACCCGTCCCGACGGCGGTCCCGCCCAGGGCCAATTCGGCGAGTTTCTCCAGCGTAGATTCGACACGCTCGATTCCATTGGTCAATTGTTGCGCGTAACCGGAGAACTCCTGCCCAAGCGTGAGGGGCGTGGCGTCCATCAGATGAGTGCGCCCAATCTTGATGATGTCGGTGAACTGTTCGGCTTTCGCGGCCAACGTGTCGCGCAGCAACGATAGCGCAGGGACGAGGTGGCGGTGAATTTGTTCGACCGCGGCAATGCTCATGCCGGTGGGAAAGGTGTCGTTTGAGGACTGAGACATATTCACATGGTCGTTCGGATGGACGGGGTCTTTGCTGCCCAATTCCCCTCCAAGCATCTCGATGGCGCGGTTCGAGATAACCTCGTTGGAGTTCATGTTTGTCTGCGTACCGCTGCCCGTTTGCCAGATGACGAGGGGGAAGTGATCGTCGAGCTTTCCCTCGATAACTTCATCGGCAGCCTGGCCAATAGCGTCGCAGATCGATTTGTCCAAGAGGCCGAGATCGTGATTCGTGAGCGCAGCGGCCTTCTTCAGAATACCTAAGCCGCGAATCAACTCGCGCGGCATGCGCTCGTCGCCGATCTTAAAATTTTCGATGGAACGGGCGGTCTGGCAACCGTAGTATCGGTCAGCCGGGACGTTCATCTCACCCATTGTGTCTTTTTCGACTCTAAACTCCACGGGACTTCCTCCTGGTAGGCGCGTTCACGGGATAAGGGGACGATCATACGCCACCGGAGGATCCAGGGTAAAGGAGAAATTCACGTCGGTCGTCCGCGCACCATAAGAAAACCCCCGCGGAAGCCCGCGGGGGTTTTGGTGTTACGTATAGCGCTCTTGGAGACCTTAGAAAGAAATGGAGGTCTCGAAGAACAGGTAGTCCGCATCGTCGT
>JAPYPO010000293.1 GCA_029937645.1 Candidatus Hydrogenedentota bacterium | reverse complement strand
GGTGCTACACTTTTACACCGCCACCCGCTGCACTTTTACTCCGCCGTTTACACCGCATTGTTGGATCCTTTACTTGATCATACGAAGATTTTGCTATGAGGGCAGAAGCCGCCTTGGTGTTAGTCGGCAAATCCCCCGCGGCCTTGCCTGTGAGCAACACGGGCAAATTAGGCAGAACTCTATAGAAACACATTGGCCATATCAATTTTGTTTCGCATGAAGGTGATGGCCAGCTATGTCACTCAATCCGGGGCGAACACGGCCAGCGTCCGCTCATCGCCCAGTCGTTTTGTAACTCCCCGGGCGTCAAGGCATTCCAGCAGGGGGATTAGGTATTTTCTTGAGGTATCTACCACTTCCTTTGCCTGGGATGCGGTGAAGCCTTCGCCTGAGCCGAATCGCTCGCGTAGGCCCTCTTCTGCCTGCTGGAGGGTATTGGCGTGGAAGGCGGTGGCTCGGTTGACGGCCTTGTTGCGCGTTGTGATGGCGGCGGCGATGAGAATCCCGTTGTCGATGAGATAGCGGTAGATCCGATGGCGCTCTTTGTCGCGTCCGACGACTTCGTCGAGGTCGGGCGGCTTGTAGCCGCCTTTGGCGAAGGTCTTCTCTATTTCGCTGGCCAATTCGCTGTCACGGCCCTTGAGCGCTTTTACGGGATCGAATTCGGGGGTGTGGTAGAGTCCGTTTTCGACGGCGAGAGTCTTCTCGGATAGGAGGGATTCTAACGCAAAGCTCAAGACGGGTCCGGGCGGAATCTTTGGCAGCCGTTTTTCCAGTTCATCACGCGTTAAACCTCTCGAAACCGACTGTTCCTTGTGAAACAATTCTGTTTCGGAAGCGATTTTCCCCATCAATTCTTGCAGAGACATTTGAGCCATAACATGCTCATCATTAATGAATTGCGCACCCATCGCATTTAGATGCTTACGAATTTCCTCCGAACTCAATCGAGTATCTGCGCAGAGGCTCAGTATGGCCAGTCCGTCGAGGCCGGCTTCGGATAATCTTGCTTCGGCGATGGCTTTCGCGTCTCCCGCCGCGATAATTTCCAGCCGTGTTACCGCCTTGTCGTCCTGCCTCCGGTATCCTGTATGGCTCGACCCTAAGATAATCCCTCCGCCGATGGTCGTCATGGGTGAGTAGGAGCGGATGATGTAGGGTTCCCGTGTGAGCACAGTGGCCTCGCGGTCGATTCGCCATTGGAGCACACAGGTATCACCAGGCATAACCTCGTCTCGGTCAAGGAGATGCGCCCTTGCAAATACTTCATTCGTGCCGAAGAGCAGCCGGATCTCCTGGCGATTCTTGAGCGAATCCTTGGTGGTGGCGAGCAGAGTTAGTTCCGCGTCCAGAATTCGCGCTGGGCTCAGCGAATCGGGTGTCGCGACCACATCGCCTCGGTGGAGCTCCTGTTTTTCCGTTCCCCGGAGGTTCACCGCAACGCGATGTCCGGGCAAGACGGTATCAACAAAGGCGTTATGAGATTGAAGCTCGCGGACCTTTGCTTTATTGCCCGAGGGATAGAATTGCATTTCGTCCCCTACGGAAATGGCGCCTCGCCGCAGGGTACCCGTGACTACGGTTCCAAATCCGGACATCGAGAATACGCGGTCGACAGGCAAGTATGTAAAGCCTTCATCTGGAAGGAGTTCAGCGTTTTCCAGCAGCCCGTTCAAGACATCCCGCAGTTCGTCGAAGCCTTCTTCCGTTACGGATGAGGTGTGGATGACGGGCGCGTTCTCAAGGAAAGTCCCGTCAACGAGTTCCGCGATTTCCTCCAGCACAAACTCCCGATGGTCCGGCAGGGCCACGTCACATTTTGTGACGACGACGATACCTCGCTTCAAACGCAGAAGTTTAGCGATATCAAGATGTTCTACCGATTGGGGCTTCACGCCCTCGTTGACGTCGACCACGAGCAAAACACCCGCGCTACCCGTAGCGCCCGATATCATGGTGCGTATGAACTTCTCGTGGCCTGGCGCGTCGATGATTCCGATTTCACCAGCGGGCAGGGTCATGTGTGAATAGCCCAGCGTGATCGAGATTCCGCGCTCCTTTTCCTCCTTCAGGCGATCGGTGTCTATACCCGTAAGTGCCTTTACCAGCGAGGTCTTACCGTGATCAACATGCCCGATAACGCCGAGGGTAACGTACTTCACGAGACGATGCCCTTTAGTGCGGCTAGAATATCGAGGACCTCGCTGTCCCGGACTGTTCGGAGGTCTAGACGGACGCGATCTTCGAAAATGCGAGCGATGACGGGTGGGTCGCTTGCGCGTAATGCGTCGAGCAGCGCGTTGGGGGAGAGGCCTTGGACGGCCACGGCGACTACCTTCGTCGGCATGGCTTGCCCGGGCAGGGATCCACCACCCGAAAACCCTTCGTCATCAAGGACTTCCGCCGTGACTCTATCCAACGAAGCGGCGCTATCCCTGAAGGCCTGGGCGCGGTCCTGGAGGGCGTCGTGATCGGTGGTCAACATCCTCAACAGCGGCAGCCGCTCCGCCAATCGGTCCTCGTGAAGGTAGAGGCGAAGGGTGCCCTCCAGCGCAGCCAGGCTCAGCTTTCCCATCCGGAGGGCTCGCATGAGCGGGTTCTTCTTCATTTTCTCGATGGGGCCGTGCTTGCCCACCAGGATGCCCGCTTGCGGTCCACCGAGGAGTTTATCGCCGCTGAAAGTGACCACGTCCACACCGGAGTTCAGTACCTCCTGAACGCTTGGCTCACTGGGTAGGCCGTAGCGAGTCAGATCGACCAGCGCGCCGCTTCCTACGTCTTCGACAACCGGGATCCCGCGCTGCTTGCCCAACGCCACAAGTTCCTCACGCGAGGTCTCTTCCGTAAATCCGACCATCCGGAAATTGCTCGGATGGACCTTCAGGAACAGGCGCGTATCCTCCGTGATGGCCGTTTCATAATCCGCGATACGCGTCCGGTTCGTCGAGCCGACCTCGACCAGCGTCCCGCCGCTGCGGCTGATTACGTCGGGGATTCGGAAGGAGCCGCCGATTTCGACCAATTCGCCACGGGATACGATCAGCTCCGAACCCAGGGCCAAGGTATTGACGGCAAGCATGACCGCCGCGGCGTTATTGTTGACCGTTACCGCCGCCTCCGCGCCGGTGAGGGAGCACAGGAGGTCTTCGACATGGGAATGCCGCGACCCGCGCTTGCCCGTATCCAAGTCGAACTCCAGATTGCTATAGCCCCAAGCCGTTACGCGAATCGCCTCAATGGCCTCCTCAGCCAGGGGCGACCGGCCCAGGTTGGTATGAATGGCCACGCCCGTCGCATTGATAACCCGCCGCAAGCTGGGGCGATGGCTGGCCTCAAGGGCCTGCGTAACGCGCTCGAAGAGGGCCTCAACCGAAAACGAGGCGTCACCTGAGAGGATCTCCGCGCGAAGCGTATCCAGCGACGCGCGGATCGTTTCGACCACGCGCTGCTGCGAGTACGTTTCGATCAAGGCGGCGGCAGCGGGAGACTCCAGCAGCTTTTGCACCTGGGGGATGCGCTTGAGTTGTTCGCTGATTGATGGATCCATGAGCCGAGTTCCCGGAAGAGAGAGGGGGCAAAGAAACGTGTCCCACGGAGTCTATCAAGAATCGGGGAGTGACTGCTCGTTAAACTTCCGGCGCGACCGGTGAGAGTTTCTGCCACCGCGGCGCTAATTCTATTACCGGGAAGTCCCTGGGAGAACGGCTACAATGAATCATTCAACGGCAAACTTCGCGACGGGCTTTTGAATGGAGAATTATTCGATACCTTTGTCGAAGCAAAAGTGTTGATCGAAAGGTGGCGAAGGGAGTACAACACCGTACGACCACACAGTGCGCTTGGTTACATCCTACCGGCGCCCGAGGCCAGACTACCCTGGTCTGCGAACGGTGAAGCAACGAATGGGGCGCCTAGGAAATGCGCGGCAGCTCTAACGTAAGAACTGGTAGTGTTCCTGGGGGCAGGCCATTTGGGACATGTCAGGCGATCAGTCTAACCCATCAGATCTTCCTGAAATCGTTTTAGAACCTGATGAACATCTTTCTTCATATAATAGAACCATCCTTTACGAGTTACTTTTTATCCAGGTTCAATGTTTCCAAAATTAACTAAAGTATGAATACAGTGTCCTATTGCACAGTAAACAGCATGAAGATCCTCCCAGCCAGCAGCGTAAGTCTCTGTGTAATCGACAGACTGACATAGAATTATTGGGATATTCACCATATTTTGGCCCAAATGCATATTGGGATTTATAGCTACTGGAAAGTAGAGATTCTTGTCTCCAACAACTTTTAGACCAGTTTGGGTTGGTACAACTGATCTTCTTGTCCAATCAGTATTTGCCTCTTTTTTAGGGCCGGAAAAAGTTGTATTTACTTTCCTGCTTGTAGGCCAGCCATGGCTAAAGCAAAAATCGGCAATTGTATTCGTTATAGTCTCTTTTCTGTTATTTTCTATTGTGCATAACAGTTCAATAGATTCTTTGTCTCTTAAACTCACAACGCATTCTGCTGAAACTCTTTCTTCTATAAAATCCTGATTGGATCTCCAGCATCTATGCTTACTGATGGATAATCTTCTCGTGGCATAGTCAATTCCATGGAAACCTCCTTCTAAAAAGCAGTTAGACGACGGAACGGATAAGACATTGCTTTCTTACAGGCTGGATCATGGCACGAGACCTATTACATGTCAAGACCCGGTTCGCCGGGTAGCGTGGAGCGGCGCAATTAAGGGCGCACTATGAGGGGCTGAAACGAAACGAGGTCAACACCCGGTCGGTGAGTAGCGCTATCACCGAGAATCGCAATTGGAGGTATTGGAGCGCGCCGCTGCGAAGTTATCCGGCGATTTGGGCTTCTGGGCTGGACTTCAACCACAAAGCGGGAGTATGCTTTTCTGTAAGGGGAAGGGGGCGCCCCGAGATAGGCCATGGCGTTTTTTCGCGACAAGGCGACGAGAACAGACCCGGGAGAGTCGATCAAGGAGGTCTAGTCATGAGTAAAGGTTCAGAAGGGATCCATCGACGAGAGTTTCTTGGCTTAAGCACTGCGGCTGCCCTTGCAGCGGCGACGGGAACGTCCAGGATGGCCAAGGCGAGCGCTGACGGTCCGATGCCCGCGCGTATCGAGGACAACCCACACGGGGGGGCTGTGCGTCGATCGGCTGGAAAAGCGCGGAGGCCGAAACTGCAGCTGCGATGCTACATCTGGGCCAGCTCGACGAAGCTCGCTTACTCATTCAGAAGGCAATAAGCGGGGCCGCTGGGTGAAACGAAAAAGGCCGCGTTACGCGTCGATTTTGACCGAAGTCTGAAGC
>JAPYPO010000292.1 GCA_029937645.1 Candidatus Hydrogenedentota bacterium | reverse complement strand
GAGAATAGGTTGTGGAATAATAATTACGAATACTGGAGAATTACTTTCTTAACAGAAGCGACCGCAGGAAGCGACGCGGCAATCTCTTCAACACAAGTCCGTCTGCCAAAAAAGATCGCTTCGCTTCCACCACAATGACAATTTGAGTCGGGTCAATTGTGAATCAACACACTGAAAAAACAAACCCACGCCAGCGAGGTTAAGAAGAAGTACCTATGCATTTTTTTCAATATATCCGGGCCAAATTCTCATCCAACGCGGCGCTGCCCCGCCGTGCCACCACCATTCTATTAATGGCTCTGATTGCGGGATGCTCCACCACCCACTATCGTGAATCAGCCGACCGCGAAGCCTACGCAATCCTTAAAAACAAGTCTCCGTTAGTCCAGGGCACCGTCGAGGATTTCGACATTGGCCCTGTGCTGCCGCCCGAACTCGAAGCGCTGCCTGTACTAGACCCCGATCCCGAGTCCGAAATGGTTCGCAAGCTTAAGCGCGATGGGGAGGGCAACGCCTTGAAAGACGAGTTTGGCGATCTCATTTCCACCGAGGAAGTTAATGAGGTGGACGCGCTGGCATTTCTGGGCGATGCCGCGAGTACAGAACGGGGATCGCATGTCCTTACGCTTGAAAAAGCGCTTGAGATTGGTTTTAGTTATAGTCGAACCTATAAGACGCAGAAAGAACAGCTTTACAGCGCCGCGCTCCGCTTATCGCTTGAGCGCGACCAGTATGCGCCCTTCTTTTCGGGTAGGGTGAGCGGCGACTATTCGCGCACGACCACCGATGTCATTCGCGACAACGCCATTGGCGACCAGATTAACCGCCCCCCGAATTGGGACGCCGCCCTCCAACAGCTTACCGGGACATCGGAGACCTTGTTCCGGGAATACGCCCAAGTCGTCGCCGCCGCAGCTGCCCTCAGCGGCGCGGACACGACCTCCGTCGAAATAATGAATGAGCGCAGTGTGAACGCCAATACAAACGTCGGCGTCAATTGGCTGATGAAGAGCGGCGCGCGGCTCGGGTTGAACCTCACCTCAAACTTCCTACGCTTCCTCACCGGCGACTCACGGGAAAGCGCCGTTTCCGTCCTCACCGGATCCTTGGTGCAGCCCCTTCTGCCCGGTGCCACCAAACGAATCAACGCGGAAAACCTTACGCAAGCCGAGCGCGACATGCTGTATTCGCTTCGTCAATTCACACGGTTTCGCCAGCAATTCGTCGTATCGATCACGACCGAATATTACAGAGTGCTGCGGAGCCGATTTTCCGTGGATATCAACTATCGTAGCCTACAGACCACCAAACAGAGCTTGGCGCGCTATCAAGCCTTTGACGACGAAGATCAAGGCAATACGGCCGACATACGCAGATTCACAACGAATGTGCTTAATGGCGAGTCAAGTTGGATCGGGTCCATTACGAGCTATAATAACCAGTTAGACCAGTTCAAAATTTCGCTCGGCTTGTCCACCGATGCGCCGCTGGTTTTGGATAACGGTGAATTGGATCGGTTGCGCGATCAAGGACTTCTCCATCCAAGCGGGATTACGGTTAAGGAGGCCATTGAAGTGGCCTTGGTAACCCGGCTTGACTTGCAGACCACATCGGATCAAGTGGAAGATGCGGACCGCCGGCTTTATATCGCGGCAAAGAATCTGCTTCCCGATCTGGATTTGGTCGCCAGCGCGACGGTCACTTCGGAACCGGGCAGTAATCAGCCACTGAATTTTGACTGGCAGCGCATCCGTTGGAACGTGGGGCTTGACGCGGATCTTGGCCTGGAGAGGAAGAGCGAGCGCAACAATTTCGTGAATGCCCAGATAGCCTTTCAGCGGGCGTCGCGCAATCTGGACTTGGCCCAGGACACCGTGAAATTTGATGTGCGCAACCAAAGCCGCCAGTTGGAGTTGGATCTGCGAAACTACGCTATCCAAAATGCCAACTTGCTGAACAGTGAATTTGATGTCGAGGAGCAAGTCCTTCGAATGGAGATCGGCGAGGGAAATCCGATAAACCTCGAGGACGCGATCATAAACCTCGCGAGTGCGGAAAATAGCGTGATCAACGCGCTGGTGAGCCACACGACGACCCGCCTAAATTTCTGGGCGGATTTGGGCATTCTCTATATCGAGAAAGACGGCCAGTGGTCCACACCGGGCCACAATTACGAGGAGCCTGTGCAGACGGCGAAAGAGTCGGCCGGTGCCGTGGAATTTTTGGACATCGAACAGTCGTTCTAATACCTATAACGTGCAATCGAGGATAGGGAAACGAGCCGCGTGCTCGAACGATAACTGGAGGCTATCCAACCATGTCACATACAGCTGAATCAAACTCGACCACGGGCGGGCGGGGCTTACCCGGCATGACCAAGCTGCTCCTCGTGGGCGCTGCCGTGATCGGCGCGGGCACGATCTACATTTTGACGGGGGAGGACGGCGAGTCCGTGAGCGCGGGCACCACATTCGCCGCGGTGCGTGGTCCTCTGGAAGTCCTCGTCGAGGCGGGCGGCGATGTCATCGCCCAGGAGACGCAGGAGATTAAGTCCAAGGTCGAAAAATCGACGACGATCTTGTTTCTCGAGGAGGAAGGCACGCGTATCACGAAAGAGGATGTGGAAGACCAAAAGCTTCTCGTAGAGCTGGATTCTTCCCAATTGCAGGATAGGCTCGATTTGGACGAGTTAAGCCATCAAACGACCACATCTGACCTCGTTGAAAGGCAGCATCAAGTCGAGCTTCTTAGAAGCATCAATGAGTCGAACATTCGTCAGGCTCAGTTGGCCTTGCGTTTTGCCCTTATGGATTTACAGAAGTATCTCGGGGAAGGGCCTTCGAATGACATCTTGTCCAGGCTCGGCCTTGACAAAAAGCGTGAGGAAATCGAAGCCCTAATCCGTGAAGGCGCAGACGCCCCCAGCAGCGCCGTGCTCGATGCGAACGCTATAATTGAAACGGGCAGTAGCGGAGGACGCATCGGAGCCATGGCGACGGACGCTCACTTGCTCAAGGGTGATCCGGCCGCTGCGGCCCGTGGCGAAGGCGGCGGCCCGCGTACTGGAGGCTGGCAGAGCCAAGGGGGGCAAGGCGGCGGACGCGCTGGAGGCTGGCAGAGGGGACAAGGGGGACAAGGCGGTGCGCAACGCGGTTCAGGGCGTCCGGGTGGTCCCAGGGGCGGTAATTTCGACCCCGAACGCATGCGCAAGATGATGGAGAGCGGAGATATTCCAGAGGAAGTGCTTAAGCGCATGAAGGAGCGGGGCATCGACCCAAGCCAGTTCGGAAAAGGCCGGGAACAGGCGAAAGAGAATGAAGTGAAACAAGGGGAGCTAGAACCGGCCAAAGAAGAGTTGGCGACAGAAGATACGGAAAGTTTTACCGTGAAGCTGGACAGTGAATACGAGGCCCTGCGGAGTTCCATCGACTTTTCGCAATATGCCGACTTGGCCACGCTTCAGGATGGACAGGGTAAGCAGGATCTCCGGGAAATGCAAAACGAGATCCTCACCACGAAAGAGGATCTGGAATTGGCCCGGACGACGCTCAAGGGCACCCAGAAATTGTTCGAGAAAAACTTTGCCAATCGAAGCGAGCTTGATCGCGATCAAGCAACCTTTAATAGATTGAAATTGCGGTACGAAAAAAATAATACGGACGACGCACTTTACAAGAAATATGAGTTTGTTAAGCAGGCCGAAACCTTCTTGTCCGAATACGAAGAGCGGCTAATGGATCTCCAACGTATAGACACAGAAAATCGCATCGAGCTTGAACAGGCGAAACAGAGGGTGCAGTACAAAAGAAAAAGTTGGAGTCATGAAGAGCGGGAGCTGGAGGAGCTCCGAGAGCAAATTGCGGCGTGCAAGATGTACGCCGAACGGCCCGGCCTCATTGTATACGGCGGCGGCGGCAACACGGGCGGGCGGTACGGCGGGCAGAACGACCAGATCGAAGAAGGCTCAAGCGTTCGCGAACGTCAGACCATCATGAATATTCCTGATATGACTTCGATGGCCGTCAAAGTGCAGATTCATGAGTCCGCAGTCCAAAAGGTTTTGGTTGGCCAAAAGGTCCGGATGCGCGTTCAGGCAAAAAACGACGTCCTTATGACGGGCTCCGTCGAGAAAGTTTCCGCCGTCGCGGATTCTGCGAACAGATGGATGTCACCTGATCTGAAGGAATACAGGACCACCGTATTAATCGATGGCGAATACGAATGGCTCAAACCCGGAATGAGCGCGGACGTGTCGATTATCGTCAATGAATTGGAGGATGTCCTCTACGTGCCCATCGATGCCGTAAAATATTTCGGCGATTCGGATCGCGCCGTTTATGTGGCCGGTTCCAATGGCCCCGAGCGCCGCATCGTTACGACGGGCAGCTTCAGCGATAACTTCATCGAAATCGTCGAAGGGCTGAGTGAGGGCGAGCGGGTTTACCTTCACATTCCCGATAGCATGCGCAACGACACAAACATCATGTCCACGGCTATCTAGCCGTTGCGGCCGCAGGAAGGAAAGTAGCGCATGGCACAAGGTGATCTTATCGCTCAGGTGGATAACGTCTCGAAGCGGTACCAGATGGGCGACGTAATTGTCGATGCCCTTAAGAATATCAATATCGATTTCGAAGACGGCGATTTCGTGAGCATCATGGGGCCCTCGGGCTGCGGAAAGTCCACCCTGATGAATCTGCTCGGCTGCCTGGACCAGCCCACCGAGGGGCGCTATCTGCTCGGCGGACAGGATGTCTCGAAAATGGAGGACGATGAGTTGTCCGCCATTCGCGGATCCCGCCTGGGCTTCGTATTCCAATCGTACAACCTCATCCAGCAGCTTTCGGTCGTCGAGAATATCGAAGTACCGCTCTACTACCAGGGCCACCACGAAGCCGAAAGCCGCGAGCGGGCCATTGAACTCGCCGAGCAAGTCGGCCTCGGCGATCGCATCCACCACAAGCCCTACGAGCTCTCCGGCGGCCAGCAACAGCGCGTCGGCATCGCCCGCTCACTCGCCAACGACCCCTTGGTGATCCTTGCAGACGAACCCACCGGAAATCTCGACTCCAAATCCGGCGCAGACATCATGAACTTCTTCGACAAACTTCACGATCAGGGCAAGACCCTGATCATGGTGACCCACTCCGATGAAATGGCCGAGCGTTCCTTACGGATCATTCGGCTGCGCGACGGAGTAATCGAGAGTGATGAGCGAAAACGAAACTAAATTTGGGATCAGCGCCCATCCCACATCGTCCGGCTTTACTGTCGCCAAGTTCAAGCGCTCGGTAGGCTTAGGCTTCAAGAGCCTGTGGCTTCACCGTCTGCGATCCCTCCTCACCGTGCTCGGCATTGGGTTCGCCGTATGCAGAGTTGGCCGGCACGT
>JAPYPO010000291.1 GCA_029937645.1 Candidatus Hydrogenedentota bacterium | reverse complement strand
GCATAGGAACGGTGCTAAATTTTTTGGCCCGACCAGGCTTCTCCCGATAACATCCCCCTTGATCCCCCTTCAAAGGGGGACTTTAGGCGACGTTCGAGGAATGAGAGTCCCCCTTTGAAGGGGGATCAAGGGGGATGTTGCGGTTCCCAATTTGTCTGCATTTGGCGACTTCCTTATCTCAATTTCCCGCGAAGCGGCTACGTCGTGCTAAGCCCTTCGTGGTGATAACGCCAACACCAAAACGGCAAAGCCACCGGCATAACGATAAGATAAGCTAGGGAAACTCGCAAAGAGTCCTTGCACCACTTTCCCGCAAAAATTGACAACAGAACTCCAGTCCAATAAAATAGCGGACTCGGAGACCAACCAGTGAGTTCAATTGAGTTTACGCCCTTGGGCGGTGCGCGAGAAGTCGGGGCAAACAGCTATCTTTTGCGCATGGGTGGCCTCGATATTCTTCTCGATTCCGGCCTCCACCCCAAAAAAGAGGGTGTAGAGGCGCTCCCCGAGTTTTCCTTGCTCAACAAAGCGCCCGACGCCGCGATCATCACACACTCCCACATCGATCACTGCGGCTCGTTGCCCCACCTGCTCCGTATGTTTCCGACAGTCGCGCCCTACGCCACCCCCCCCACCCTGCGCATCATGGATCGGATGCTGCACAACAGCGTATCCGTCATGGGGATTCTGAAGAAAGAGCGGCATATAGACGACTATCCACTCTACCAACATTCGGACGTGGAGTACGCAGTAAAAAAATCCTACGCCATCGACATGGGACAAGAATTCGCCTTTTCGCCCGATAGCGAATTGCGCGCCACCTTCAGCCCGGCAGGCCATGTCTTAGGCAGTTCCTCTGTTCGTTTGAACGCCGGCGGGCGAAGCGTCTTTTACACGGCAGACATTTGTGCCATCGATCAGGAACTCATGCCTGCCTTTGAATATCCCGACAACCCCGAATCCATAGACACCCTTATCATCGAATCAACCTACGGAGCCAACGAAACCGCCGACGCCGTTAACTACGCGGATGAGATCGAGCGATTTGGCGCCGCCATGGCAGCGATACTCGCAAACAACGGCTCTGTACTCGTGCCGAGTTTTGCCTTGGGCCGGGCGCAAGAAATGCTCAATATCATCGCGCGGCTACAAGACGAAGGCGTACTGCCAGACGTTCCCGTCTATGCCTCCGGTCTGGGCCGGGCCGTCTACGAAATTTACGCCCGCTTCCGCGATCAGCTCAAGCCCGGTGCCGATCTCAGCCCGTTGAGCCAATTCGAGAAGGTGGGTGATGTGTGGAACCCCGAAGTTGCGCGCAAGCTACTCCGCGAGCCCTGCATCATCGTGGCAACCTCGGGCATGATGATCCAAAACACGCCCTCCGCAGCGATCGCCCAGGAAATGGTCAAAGATCCCCGCCACGGAATCTTATTCGTCGGCTACTGCGATCCCGATACGCTCGGACATCAAGTAAAAACATGCTCTCCAGGCGATTCCCTCGACTTCATCCTCGGCGCAGGACCAACAGAAATCCAACTGGATAACATTCAGTCTTTTCATTTCAGTGCCCACGCGCCCCGTATGGCCTTGCAGCGAGTCATCGAGCGCATCAAGCCGGACCACGTAATCTTCGTTCACGGCGATCCCGAGGCCATGGACTGGATGTACGAGAACACGCCCAACGGCGCCGCAAAATACATGCCATCCATCGGCGAAACCCTCTCGCTGTAACGGCTGAATGGCGCGCCGCCGCAATCCTATCGTTTCCTGGTTCGCCGCAAGCTTCAGCATCGCCTTCCTACGCATCACCGCAATCCTCCCACTGACGCTGTGCCGGATAATCGGCCGAGCCATTGGATGGGTGTTGTATCGGTGCGTGCCACGCGTGCGCACCGTGGCCCGAGCCAACATCGAAGAGGCCTTCGGCAGCGAACTATCCGCACCGGAAAAGAAACAAATCCTGCTGGACGCTTGCCAGAACCTGGGAATCGTCGCCGCAGAGTTTAGCCATGGCCGACAGCTCGTCGCACCCGGCGGAGAAAGACTGTTCCAACTCAAAGGCGCGGAGCACGTAGACTTTTCCCGCGGCGGCCTCATCGCTGGCGCACACTTGGGCAACTGGGAATGGATGGGCCCCGCTGCAGTGGCTTCCGGACATCAGGCCGCCATTGTGGTGAGGGAGTTTGACGATTCTCGCCTCGACCGCGTGATAACAGCCACGCGCGAAGGCATGGGTATAGCCGTCACCAAAAAGGATTCGGCCGGTGGAGAAATCATGCGGCACATCCGCGAAGGGAAATTCGTCGGCCTCCTCATCGATCAAAGTCCGCGGGAAAACGCGGTACCCGTCACATTTTTCGGTCGATCCTGCTGGGCCACCATAGGCCCCGCGATGGTAGCCCTCCGCGCAAAAGCCCCAATTTACCCCGCGGCTATGACCCGCGACGCATCAGGAAAATACACCCTCGAATTCCTTCCACCTATCGAAGTACAGCGAACGGGTGACCTGCGCAAAGACCTCGTGGATACCATCCAAAAATGCCAGGACGCCATCGAAGTACTCGTCCGGAAAAACCCCGGTCAATGGCTCTGGATGCACCGCCGCTGGAAAGAGCGCCCCCACCTTCAAGCAGAATGGGACCAACGGAACGAACGCAACAAGTAGAACGGCATGACGAGAACCACGCCCATCATCGAGGATAGTTGCAAATTTAGCAAAATCTACGCTATAATGCATTTCCTCGTAGTTTATATCTGTTTTACACAATTTTTCGCTTCCGAGAGAGTTCCATGGCTGATCACGATATTCTGACCATCGAAGAAGTCGCCGAATACCTCCGCGTATCCGAGCGAACCATCTACGATTGGGCCAATAAGGGGCAACTGCCGTGTGGAAAACTCGGGACCACCTGGCGCTTCAAGCGCACCGAGATCGAGCGCTGGGTCGATAATCGCCTCACGCACAAGACGGAGGCCCCGTCGCCGGAAGCCGTCGCCGTCAGCGATGTACTCGTACCCGAGCGTATCATCACCTTCGACGAGACCGCCAAAGTACCGGCTCTTGAATTGCTGATGGACTGCCTCGCGCAGGCGCCGGAGGTGAAGAAGCGCGATGAGCTTTCCCGCGAGATTTATCAGCGGGAGGATCTCATGAGCACCGGTATCGGGTTTAACGTTGCGGTGCCGCATGTGCGGCTGGCATCGGTCACCGAATTGGTCATGGCCATGGGCGTCAGTTCCAGCGACATTACGGACTACGGCTCGCTCGACGAGAATCCCGTTCGGATCATTTGCATGGTCGCGGCGCGAGTCGATCAACACGCGCAGTATTTGAAGACACTCGGCGCGGTGTCCTCGCATCTTAAGAGCCGGAATCTACGTGAAGCGATCATGGCAGCGAGTGAGCCCGAAGCCATCTATAAACTCCTCACCGAATAGGCGCCGTCATGGAAACTCTCAATGTCGGCGTTCTCATCATCCTGGGCATAGGCGTATTCGGTGGAACCATCGGCGCCACGTTTTTCCAGCGCTTCCACATCCCTCAGGTGGTGGGCTATATCGCCATGGGGCTGCTCATCGGCGATGTCGGAATCGGCATTGTCAGCAGTGAAGAAGTCGAGAACCTGCAAGTCATCAACCTTTTCGCGCTTGGGATCATCGGATTCCTCGTGGGCGGAGAACTCCACTTAGAAATTTTTCGCAAGCAGGGCCGCCAACTTTTTGCCATACTTTTCGGCGAAGGACTCGGGGCCTTCGTGCTGGTCGGCGTCCCCATTGCCCTCATCGTCCAATACATGCTCCACGACTGGCCCACGGCTGCGGCAGCAGGCTGTGTATTCGGAGCCATCGCCTCGGCCACGGACCCCGCCTCCACATTGAACGTGCTGTGGGAATACCGTTCGCGCGGCATACTCACGACCACGCTCATCGCCATCGTCGCGCTGGACGACGCCTTGGCCATGGCTCTCTACGGATTTGGCACGGCCATGGCTAGCATCCTGACCGGTTCCTCGACTTCCCTTAGCGGCGAAATCTTGAAGACCCTCGGCGAATTGGGAGGCGCGGTAGTCATTGGCGTCCTGTCTGGGTTCATATTGAAATACACATGGCGCTGGCTCAAGCGCTCCGAAAAAATATTCGCGAGCGCGCTCGGCGTTCTCCTCCTCATCATTGGCGTCGCGTCCATCTACGAACTCGATGTCATCTTGGCGACCATGGCGCTCGGCGTGACCCTCACGAACATCGCGCCGCGCAGGAGCAAAGAACTCTTCGAAACAGTCCGCGCCTTCGCCGGCCCCATCTATGTGATCTTCTTCGTCCTTGTCGGCGCGCGATTCAATTTGGGCGCGATGCCGAACTGGCTCTGGGGCATCGTCGCCGTGTACGTCGTAGGACGCAGCATCGGCAAGATCGCCGGCGCCTACGCGGGCGCACGAGTCACGTCTGCCGAACCGGTCATCCAGAAATATGCGGGACTGGGGCTTTTCGCGCAGGGCGGTATCGCCGTCGGCCTCTCGATCATGGCCGGCCATCGCCTCGGCGATGTCCTGATCACGGATACTTTGAATTTGGGCGACATGATTATCTTCTCCATTACCGCGTCGACCCTCGTGCTCCAAGTCACCGGCCCTCCGCTTATCAAACTCGCCAGTAAACTTGCCGGCGAAATTGGCCGCGATGTGAAAGCGGAGGATGTCATCGACTCGTGGACGGTGGCGGACGCCATGTCGAAGGGCGTTTCCCCGTTCACCGTACAGACCCCCCTCACCGAAGTCTTCGACACCTTCGCGCAACACGATCACCTGGTGTATCCCGTCGTCGATGCCAAGGGCGAGTTGAAAGGCGTGATCGCGCTGGACGACCTCAAGGACATCATCGTCAATCAGGACACCTGGGACTGGGTACTCGCCAACGACGTCATGGCCCCCTCGAAGTACCGAGTCTCGCCCGACGAACCTCTCGAAGAGGCCCTCGGCAGAATGCGTGAACTCGGCCTGGAAGACATCCCGGTCGTTAAGGAAAACGGCGGGCAACAAGCCGTCGGCATCCTCGACGAGCGCGTCGTCCGGATTCGAGTGAACGAAGAAGTGCTGAGGCGTCGCCAAGTCGCGTAGCGCACTTCTTTGCTAACCCGGCGCGGGAAGCGGCGACCCGAACCCTGGACCAAGGTCGGCGTCTAAGTCATCAGCGTCGATTTCACCACTGTCGATTCGACGCTGGAATTCCACGGCGTCTTCGATAACCCCTTCGGAGCGCTGCAAGAGCGGCTCGACAAGGTCAGCGAGGCCCAGGTCTTCACTATCTTGTTTCGAATGTCCGTGAAAGCCCCCCTTTGAAGCGGGATCAAGCGGAATGTGAAGCGCCACCCGAACCGCATCCGTAGCCAGCAACCGCAACCACTGACGCAACTCC
>JAPYPO010000290.1 GCA_029937645.1 Candidatus Hydrogenedentota bacterium | reverse complement strand
TCAATCTCATTGGCTCCGGTCGCCGACGGGTCCATATGGGTAATCTCGGTTGAAGACTATTTTTGCGACCACCTGGACGTGTGCGAGTCGTAGGAAGTTAAGCCGCAAAAGCGGGGACAGACCCGTCTCCGCTCGTACCTCGCTACGCTTGCGTCAGTCCCCGTTTTTGCAGTAAGAGATCCTTCGCTTCGCTCAGGATGACAGAACGGCTCTATGATTCTGGAATTGTGTTCATTCCGAAGTAGGAACGAATTAGACAGTCACAAAGAGCTTTGACAGGATAACAGGATGTACAGGATTAGGTATCCCGCCGGGCGAAGCGCCATCCTGTACATCCTGTTATCCTGTCAAAAAAGAAACGCGGAAACGAGAAACTGTCCCTTTGCTCAGGATGAAAGAACGGTTCTGTGATTCTGGAATTGAGTCCTTTCCGAAACAGGAATTAATTAGTTAAAATGCTCTAGCGGCGGTCGTGGTTATGGCTGTGGTGGCGTTGGGGATTTCTGTTGAGTGGGCCGCGTAGGGCGCTTCGGAGGCGTGGGGCGCGATCCTTGCGATCCTTGCGGGCGTGTCGGGCGTCCCCGCAGGGTTGGCCGCGTGGGTCTACGGATACTGCCTGATGTGGGTGGGCCTTGCGCCGTCAGCTTGGGCGTCAGTTTGGGCGGCTGCTCGGGAGGTGGCCAGGACGGGAGATTCGCGGAAAGGCCGATCGCTCTCGTGGGCGGGTCTTGTCCCGTGCCGGGGAGTTCGGAGGAATTGCCCCGCATTACTCCGAGGGCCTCGTAGAACGGCTGAGCGAGTTTTGGTTCGCGGCGGACGGCGCCGTGCAGGTATTGGGTCCACGCGAAGGCGTCGGGCTGGGAGGCCCATTGGGCGTTCCGGCTTCTTAGATTCCAGAGGAAGGCCGGGTTTTGGAGCAGGTACTCGTCGAGCCCACGTGTGGCTGATTTCAAATCCGACTCGTCGGCGTAAGCGGTTTCCCACCACGGGAAGATTTCGCTCCGGGCTTCGGGCATCTCGGCGAGCGTCTTGAAGCTGTCGTGTATTCCTTGTTGGAGGCCGGGATCTGTGCGGAACCGATTGCGCAGCGCGTGTAGATCGTCGGGAATCTGCGCGAGCAGTGCCGGGTTACGGGAGAACAGTACCGCGTCGTCTGGATGTCCACGGAGATAGGCCAACGCAGGGCCCAGTTCGCGGCGCAGGCCGGGACGGTTCATTTCGAGGCGCAGGAGGGTATCGACTTCTTCGCGCGCTTTGGGATTGCTGCCCAGGAACGCGTTGTAGCGAAGAAAGCGCTTCCATGCCGGCGGGTCTTCGGACAGGGATTCTTCGAAGGAGGCTGCGGCGTCGCGAAAACTTGGCAGCACCGCCATGTCCATATACGTTTTTTCGACCGCGCCGAAATCGCCTTGACTGCGCAAGAAGGTTTGGAAGGCCTGGTTGAGCGAAAGCAATTCGGGATTGCCTTCGAGTAGACTCCGTAGCTTTTCTTCTACGGGGCTTGAGGCGGGCGGCTGTGCCGATGTTTGCGTCGCGAAGGTTGCGCACAGGAGTAGGGCGGCGGCTATTCGAAACATGGCGCACCCACCGAATTGAGTCCGCAGTAAGCCGCCGTGGCCGCGCCATCGGATATTTTCACGTATCCCGGCTGCCGTGTTGCCCGGTCTTGCGAATCGCCTGTCACGTTGTGCCGACTCCCATCTATCCGTCACTCGTTGGGGGAAGTATACCAGCGAAGACGCCACCCGGGGTGTACTGCGCCGCCGTGTCGAGGATAAATTGTGGGAGAAACGCGACGGGCAAAACTGCGACACCAGGCAAAACACGGGTATTGACCTCGTGATGCGGAACGTGAAATGATCACGCGAGCCGGAACGGTTTCGTGATAGCGAATTTGGTTCTTGGGGGCACCGCTTCGGCAAGCCGACCCTACTTCTCATTACACTACGGAGCGCACTCTCATTTTATGAATAAAAAAATTCAGGCTCTCGTAGGATTGGCGTTGGGCATACTTATCATGTGGCTGCTCTTTCGCAATATGGATTGGGGCGTCGCATGGGAGACGATCCGAGAGGTCCATGTAGGCTGGCTTATCCTGTCCCAGGTTCCCATTTGGATAAGCTTTCCCCTTCGGGTTCAACGGTGGTCGTATATTGTTCGCGCCACGCAACCCGTACGCTTTCGCCACATGTTCAGCGCGACGCAGATCGGTTTTCTCGCGAATTTTACGTTGCCCGCGCGCTTGGGCGAGTTTATACGCGCGGTGGTATTAACGCGCCTCACCAAAATTCCTTTCCCGAAGACCTTCGCCATGGTTGCTCTTGATCGGGTGACCGATTTATTTGGGCTTATCGCCGTTATGCTGATCGGCCTGATGGCTTTTCATCCCGCCGGAGATATTGTGATTCCTGCGGCGACACTAGGGTTGGACAGCGATTGGAGCTTGCCAAACGAAATGTTTCGGAATAGCGCTATCGGTGCCATCGGGTTCACGCTGGCTATCCTCGCGGCCTTCGTTGCCATCTACCTATGGCCCAAGGTGGTGCTTCGGATCTCCGATGCGGTGGTGGGCGTGGTATCCACGCGATTGGCCGAGCGCGTCCACGAAATGATTACCCATTTCGCCGACGGCTTCCAGGTATTCCGCTCGCCGCTGGATATGCTGAAGTCCATCGCCTTCTCCTTCGCGACGTGGGGATGCGGGGCGCTTGGGTTCGTGGGGCTTTATGCCGCTTTTGGAATCGACTGTCCTTGGTATGCCTCGTTCGTTATGCTGTCCTTGCTGGCCATCGGTATCGCGATGCCCGGCGCGCCGGGCCTCGTGGGGCAGTATCACCTGCCCATCGTGATCGGCCTGGTTATTCTGGTTCCAGGCATCGATTCCGACCGCGCCAAGACCTTCGCCATCGTGGCGCATCTCGCTAATTTTCCGCCGCTCTTGGTTACCGGCATCTACGCGCTCATGACGGAGCGCCTCGGCCTACTCGAATTGGGTCGGCAAGGGGCGCACATTGCGGCGGACGAGTCGGATCCGGGCCAATAAAAGGCTGCTTCTTAGAATCCGTCGAAGGCTTTGTTGAAGCGCCCAAAGATGCGGGCGCTGTCTTCGGTGCCGGGGAATTTAGTGGCTGGGTAGCGCAAGAACTTCGCATGGCCGTCGAGATACAGCACGTTCATGCCGCCGGGCACATGCGCGAAGTCAGCCACTTTCGTGCTGATGTGATCCCAAATTACGGGGATGTCGCTGGAGGCTTTCGAGTTGGCGCCCGGGTTGTTGATGTCGGAAATGAAGAATCGCTCCACACCGATGCGGAGCCGGTACATCGTGTCAGAGCCGAGTTGGCTTCCGGGATGGAGCAGCGTGGTGAAGTCGTGCAAGCTGGCCTCTCCGTTGGTCTCGAAATTCAGGAAGGCGAGTTCGCCGAAGGGCGTATCCATGTATTCCGCTTCTTCCCAGCGCCCACCGATGCCTGTGCCTTTCTGGCCAATCTTGGCCGTGCCGAGAATCTGTGCGTCGTCGATGATCGCCCAGCCGGTGTAGTCGTAGGGTTCCTTGCTGAGTTCCTCGGGCTGGATGATGCCGTCGTTGTTTCCCTTGTTTTGATCGTAACGCTCCATGGGGCTCGTCTCCCCCGCCCATGAGGGGCACCACACTACTTCGAAATCATTGATGTATTCGGGGTAGACCGATGGCCCATTGAATATCATGTCGTTACTGAGAACGTGTTCGCCGTCCTTCAGGGACCAGATTTCCCGGGGGGGCAGGGTTCCCCTCTCTTCGTCGGCGTACATGCGCAGGCTGAGGCCCAACTGCTTCAAGTTATTCTGGCAGGTTGCGCGACGGGCCGCTTCCCTCGCACGTGCGAGCGCCGGAAGCAAGATGGCCGCAAGAATCCCGATGATCGCGATGACTACGAGCAGCTCGATGAGGGTGAAGCCGTTGGTGTTTCGGTCGTTTCGCGTCAATTTCATAATAGATCATCCTCTTTTCGTTTAATTCGGCCATGTTTTGGCAACAGATACAAATGATTTGCAGCCTGCCCATGGAGTCTGTATAAACAACTTATGTTCAGCATACTAAACAAATGAACCCCACGTCAAGCATTTGGTTCCATAGCGGAATAACGCGGCTTTCCAGGGGCCTACTGGCGAGGATGTATTTCGACGAGAAATTCGTCCTTGATGTCCAATGACTGTTCTGGTTCAATTCTCGCTTGGCTGAAAGACTATGGCTCACGCCGTTGTCCCTCTTATCAAATTTGCGACGTCCGTATGGAGATATCTTGATGTTGATTCTTTTGCCCCCCAGCGAAGGCAAAGCGCCCGGAGGCGAGACGCCTGACGCCGAGGATCCAAAACAGGTGGAGGAAACGCGTGGGGTGTTGAAGTATGCGACGCGCCTCAAGGCCTCGGAACGGCGCAGGTTTTACGGTGCGAAGAACGACGACAAGGCGCGGGAGGCTCACGCGCTAAACGTGGAGGCGATGTCGGCGGCTTGCCTGCCCGCGTTGGAGCGGTACACGGGTGTGGTGTATCAGCATCTGGACTACGCATCGCTCTCGAACAAACGTGCGGCGCGCTCCCGAATTTATATCGTGTCGGGGCTGTTCGGATTGATTGCGGGAGGCGTGCGAATTCCGCGGTACAAGATGCCCATCAATGGGTGGCTGGCACGGTATTGGCGCGACATTAATGCGGCGCGTTTGGCGGGCGCGCGTGGACGTCAAACGGTTCTCTCGCTGCTTCCCCTATCCTACGCGAAGGCCATCGCGGCGGACGAATTGATTCAGGTGAACTTTCTGGTTCAGGGTGGAGCCAAGTCCGCTGGACATTTTGGCAAGGCCATCAAGGGGAAGTTTGTTCGATACCTCATCGCGAACAAGGTGACGAGCCCGAAAGACTTTTCGGGGTTTCGCGAAGATGGGTTTCAGTTTGATGGAGAGAATTTTGTTCAGGAGTAGCGGTCGCTCCTGCTGATTCTAACCGGGCCAACGATCCAGCCTTTTCCCAAGGCGATATTCGCCAGGAGCCCTTCCAAGACCCAATAAGAAAACGGAGGGACGCGTTCCATCGCCCCTCCGCAAGACTGCTCGATTAAATTTTCTTACTCGGCCTACGCGACTGAATTACCTTTGCGGATTCGCGCGTGTACCATCAGCGCACAGACAATCAATCCAAGCACCAATAGATCGCCCAAGGCATTTGATATGCCTGATAGCGACGCACCAGCGGCGGTTGCTCCGGCGCAGGACATGTTTTCTCCTTCGCCTTCGCCCTCACCTTCGCCCTCACCTTCGCCCTCGCCTTCACCCTCGCCTTCGCCCTCACCCTCACCCTCACCCTCACCCTCACCCTCACCTTCGCCCTCGCCCTCGCCCTCGCCCTCGCCCTCGCCCTCGCCCTCGCCCTCGC
>JAPYPO010000289.1 GCA_029937645.1 Candidatus Hydrogenedentota bacterium | reverse complement strand
ACACGGGCGAGTCTGACTCGTTCTTGCAGGCCTTCCCGTTCATGCTCGCCACTATCGGAATCTTCGCGTCCGCCATCGGCGTCATGTACGTGAAGATCTTTGCCCAAAGCAATCCGCAGAGCGCTCTGATGAATGGCACGTACATCAGCGCGGTCCTCACCGTCATTGGCGCTGGAATTTTCTGCTACCTGCGAGGCGGGGAGTTCACGATTGGCGAAGAAACCTACGCGTGGTGGGGTCCCTTTGCCGCGTCCGTCCTCGGAATCGTCGCCGGCGCGTTGATCGGTTTCGTGAGCGAGTACTATACGTCCACGAAGTATGGCCCGGTGAAAGACATCGCGAAAGGCTGCGAATCCGGCCCAGCGATCACCGTTACACGAGGCACAGCGGTCGGCATGGCGAGCACGCTCTGGCCGGTCATCGTCCTGGCCATTTCGATCGTATTCGCCTATGAATTCTGCGGCATCTATGGCATCGCGATCGCGGCGCTCGGCATGCTTGCTACAACGGGCATGGTCGTCGCGGTTGATTCGTATGGTCCCATCGCGGACAACGCGGGCGGCATCGCGGAGATGGCAAAACTGGATCCGAAAGTACGCGAAATCACCGACAACCTCGACGCGGTCGGCAACACGACCGCTGCCATCGGTAAAGGCTTTGCCATTGGCAGCGCGGCCTTCGCGGCTATCGGATTGCTTAGCGCGTTCATGGTTGCAGCAGGCTTGGAAGCGGCAGATGTTTCACTCCTCGATCCCAAGATACTCGCAGGCCTCCTGGTGGGCGGCATGTTGCCCTTCCTGTTCTCCTCGATGCTGTTCGGCGCGGTGGGCAAATGCGCGGATATGATGATCGAAGAAGTGCGCCGCCAGTTCCGGGACATTCCGGGCCTGCGCGAAGGTAAGGAAGGCGTAGTGCCGGATAGCACGAAGTGCGTGGACATCGCGACGGAGGGCGCTATCAAGGGCATGTTGTTGCCCGGCGCGCTGGCGGTGGTCTTCCCGGTGGCGGCTGGAATCATTTTGAAGGCACCGGGACTTGCCGGTATGCTCGTGGGCGCTATTGTGACCGGCGTCATGCTGGGCATCCAGACCGCCAACTCAGGCGGCGCGATGGACAACGCCAAGAAATACATCGAGGAAGGCCATCACGGCGGCAAAAATTCCGATGCTCACCACGCGGCGGTTGTGGGCGACACCGTAGGTGATCCGCTCAAAGACACCGTCGGGCCGTCCATTAACATCCTTATCAAGCTGATGTGCGTTATCGCGCTAGTGCTGGCTCCGCTCTTTATATAGAGTGTTCCTTTTTGGAACGACTTAACGGCCCTTCGTTTCGACGAAGGACCGTTGTTATATAAGGAGCCGCTTAATCGTCTATTACTTGAATCGACCATACTCCCGTTCGTCGCGAACTAGAGTTGACCCATATAGCCCGATTAAGGTGCTCGTGATCTGCCCGTAACGCTCTGCCGTTGCAGCCACTCGTAACTCTTTGCAGCGCAAGACTTACCACATTTCCCCATTTCTCAGGAATGCGGGCGGGTACAGATCTGTTATTAGTTAATGGATGCATTCAGCCTAAGTCCTGTATAATTTCAGGGTTAGGGCAATACTGAAGATGGAAAAGCGACATGTTTAAGCGGGATGACATAGACGCGCTAAGCGACAACAGGAAAGCCAGCGATTGGGCGGTCGGAATATCCGTTGTGATATGCTCTGCGGCCTATTTCTTCGCTCTATTTTTTTGGCTCTCCGCCGATGCGACGCTAGACCTGCGCATCAACCGGCCGGGCGAGGATGGAAAACCCTTGAACGCGGGGCCGAGCGGGCCTCTGGCGGTGCTCAAAGGCGTCTTCCAGAAATTTGACGGCGTCGCATCGAATCTGCCTGGAACGTGGCCCGGATTTCGCGGACCGAATTTCGATAATATCGTTGACGATTCGCACCCTTTAGCCTCGGCGTGGCCTGACGAAGGCCCTGAAATTTTGTGGTCCGTGGATATCGGTGACGGGTATGCCGCGCCTGCCGTTATGGATGGCGCTGCGTACATGATCGATTACGATATGGAAAATAAGGCCGACACCATTCGCGCCTTTTCCCTTGAAACGGGCGAAGAGATTTGGCGACGCTCCTATGCGATTAAGGTAAAGCGTAATCACGGTATGTCGCGCACCGTTCCCGCAGTGACAGATAAGTACCTGGTGACCATCGGGCCGAGGGGCCACACCGTCTGCCTGGACCGGGAGACGGGCGATTTTCGTTGGGGGCTGGACTTCGAGGGAAATTACGGAACCACCATTCCGAAGTGGTACACGGCCCAAAATCCGGTCATCGTCGACGAAAAGGCGATTCTGGCTCCCTGCGGAACGGACGTGCTGATGATGGCGGTGGATTGCGATACGGGCGATATCCTCTGGGAGACGCCGAACGATCGCGGGTGGAAGATGTCCCATTCCTCCATAATTCCCATGACCCTGCTGGGGAAGAAGATGTATGTGTACCATGCGCTGGGAGGCATCGTGGGCGTTTCGGCTGAGGCCGCCGACGAAGGCAAATTACTATGGGACAGCACCTGGAGTGCGACGGTCGTTGCGCCATCGCCTATTCGCGTTTCAGACAATCAGATTTTTATGACGGCTGGCTATGCCGCAGGAAATATGCTCCTGCAGCTTTCCGAATCAAACGGCGAATACTCCATCGAAATACTGTACGAGAACGCGCCGTCCGAAGGATTGGCCTGCGAGCAGCATACCCCCATCTTCAAAGACGGCGCCCTCTACAGTATCATGCCGAAAGACGGAGGCTCATTGAAACAGCAATTCGTCAAGTTCGATTTGGACGGCAATCTGTTGTGGTCGAGCGGCGTAGAAAAGCGCTTTGGCCTGGGGCCCTTTATGATAGCGGACGACAAGTTTTATATTCTGGGCGACGACGGCACATTGACGTTGCTCGACGCATCGGCCGGTTCGTATACGCAACTCGCCGAAGCAAAGCTGGAAATTCTGGACGGCCACGATGCGTGGAGTCCGTTTGCGTTGGTGGAAAACCGTCTCCTTCTGCGCAATCACGAACACCTCATCTGTATCGATGTAGGCCTCACTTGATGCGACCACAAAAAGGAAGTCGATGAAAGAATCGGTAAAAACTCCGAAGAACCCGTGGCCACCCGCCTTGTGTGCGGTTGCGATTGGCGGCGTGTTTTTTTATCTCCTGGCGCATAGCGCTCCCGATCCCCCTCGCAAAGGATCGAACACGAACCTGGATGTTTCCGACATCATCAATGCGGACCGCATCGAGACGAATTTCGAGGAGACGGGCAGTATCGTGCCCGGTCTTGAGAAGCCCAGCGCCCTGGCCATCGCGCCAAACGGAAACATCTATATTGCCGGCAAAGATGCCGTCGAGATATTTGGATCGGACGGCGAGGCGCTCTCGCGTTTCGAGATGGACGGCACAGCGAAGTGCATCAATATCGCTCAAGACGGCACGACATTTATCGGTCTGAGGGACCATGTAGAAGTATTCGACGTGGACGGCGAACTTCTTGCCAAGTGGGAGAGCCTCGGGCCCGATACCTACATTACCTCCATCGCCGCAGACGCGGAAAATGTATTCGTGGCCGATATGGGACACCGCATCGTGCACCGCTACGGTCGTAACGGCGAACTATTGGGCCAAATCGGGAAAAAGGATCTCAATAATGATGTGCTCGGCCTTGTCGTGCCGAGTCCTCATGCCTTCGACGTGGCTTTCGACGACGAGGGCACACTTTGGGTGGTCAATTCGGGCCGCATGGGCCTCGAGGCGTACCGTTCCGATGGGGTGTTGATCACGTCTTGGTACAAACCGTCTTTTAAGCTGGAAGGATTTTCTGGCTGCTGCAATCCTTCGCATATCGCGTTCGACTCGGCAGGACGCCTCATCACCGCCGATAAGGGCCTGGTCCGCCTTAAGATTTACGACGTGACATCGGGCGAGTTCAAGGAACTGATCGCTGGCACGAAAGATTTTCCGACCCCTCAACCCCTAAAAGATATTGCCGTGGATGCGCGAGACCGCATCCTGGTGCTTGACCCTCGTGAAGACACGGTTCGTATTTTCGAACAGAAGGGAGGCGATCGTGTATAAACCCGTCGATCGACTCGAATTCCTCAAGAGCACGGGCCGGGCTGGAGCGATGCTTGCCATGGGTGGACTGGGTATTGCCGCCGTCCACGGTTCCAGAACGGTCAAGGAATGCTTTAACCATAACTATTGCGCGTCCTGTTGGTCCTACACCGGATGCGAACTCCCCGAACGAAAGGAAGCCAAAGATGAGCGAGCTGAAGAAATTCAATCGACGTGACTTCATGCGCGGCGCTGGCGCCTTAGCTTTTTCCGGGGCGGCGTATGCTGCGGTGGGTGGCTCGGAAGAAGGCATGCTCTGGCAGCTGGATCCGAATAAGTGTACCCAGTGCGGGCAATGTACAACGCATTGCGTGCTCAATCCGTCGGCGGTCAAATGTTTGAACCAGTTCAACATTTGCGGCTATTGCGATCTGTGTTTCGGCTATTTGATGCCGAAATCACGCAACTGGGATACGGGCGCAGAGAATCAGTTGTGTCCCACTTCAGCGATCGTGCGGAAATACGTCGAGGATCCCTATTACGAGTATGTCATCGACGAAGACCGCTGCATCGGTTGCGCGAAATGTGTCGAGGCCTGCTTGCTGTTCGGCAACGCGTCCTTTTACCTGCAAATTCGGCAAGACCTCTGTATCAACTGTAACGAGTGCTCGATCGCGTGGGCTTGCCCCTCAGACGCGTTCACCAAGGTCCCGGTGTCAGAGCCGTATCTGTATCTCACCGGGGGAACGGCGCCGGTCGAATGATGAAGACCTTCGCGAAAATTATTGTTGTTGCCGCCATGCTCGCGCTGTCATCGTTCGGCATCGCGCAGGAGCTGGATAAGACCGAGATCGAGGGCATGGATCTCTTGTTTCCACCTCCGGAATTCGAGACGCCCTACGGGCTTCCGGATCTCTTCACGCCCGGCGTGGAAGACAACAACAGTTGGTTTGATGCCTTTATGCTCTTCGCCGCGTTGTCGCTTGCGACATGGCTTATACTGAAAGCACGGTCGCGCCGCGGGCTGTTCTTGTTGAGTGTATTCTCGCTCCTCTATTTCGGCTTCTACCGGAAAGGGTGCATTTGCCCGGTCGGATCGACACAAAACGTCGCGGCCGGGATTTTTGTGCCGGATGTAGGCGTCTCCTTAGTCGTACTCTCCTTCTTCCTTATGCCCCTCCTGTTCTCGCTATTTTTTGGCCGCGTGTTTTGCGCATCCGTGTGCCCCTTGGGCGCGATGCAAGAGCTCGTGGCCATCGCGCCCATTCGCATTTCCCCATCGGTCGAACGGGTATTGGGGCTTGGGCGCTACAT
>JAPYPO010000006.1 GCA_029937645.1 Candidatus Hydrogenedentota bacterium | reverse complement strand
CCCACGACCTATCCTTTCGAGACCGGTGTGAATCGCAGGAAGACTTCATGTGACTCGCCCGGATGCAGACGGTAGAATGCCCGGGCGGCTACGCTAAACGGCTCCGTTGCTGATGCCTCGCCTTCAAGAGGGACGCCTCCAACATTCGTGAGCGTGGCGCTTCGGGTCGTATGATTGCCTAGGTTTACATCGCCGAAGTCAATGGAGGTTTCCGCGGTCATTATTTGGGCGGACAAGATTCCGATGCCCGTCACTCCTACCGTGGCTCCGCCTCCTCCGGTTAAGGTAACAGAGCCCTGGGAGGTGCCCGTTGCGTCGGGTGTGAACCCTACGGTGATCGCTTGGGAGCGGCCCGGGGCGAGCGAGTAGGAGCCGCCGGAAACGATGCTGAATGGGGGCGACGCCGAGGCGACGCCTTCGAGAACCGCATCGCCGGTATTGCTGACCATCACCGCGTTGGTTTCTTGAGAATCTATGACGACCTCGCCGAATGTGATGGTATTCCTCGACACCATGATCACCGCCACCGGGGGGGCACCTTCACCGCTCACTCCCACCGTGGCTTCGCCTCCTCCGGTAAACAAAACAGACCCTGTGGCGGCGCCCGCGGCAGTGGGAGTAAATCCTACGGTAATTTGCTGGGACTGGCCGGGCGCAATGGAGTAGGAAGCGCTGCCGACGATGCTGAACGGTGACGAGGTCGATGCGACGCCGTCCAGAGTCGCATCGCCATCATTTCCGATCGTTACAGTCGCGCTCAAAGTAGAACCGATGCGCGTCTCACCGAAATCAATTTGACTTGGGGAGACGTTGATTATTGCCATCGGCGGTAGCATCGCAGCCTGCGTTACAGTGATTTCTGTAGGGTCATTAGCCGCGCCGGGAGCATTGATACGAATTATCCCAATGCGCTCAAGCAATTGGCCATTCGTTTGGTGCGTGGCAAAAATCGACCCGTTGTACGCCCTATATATCGCTGACGCAGCGTCTAAGGATAACCAGCTTTGACCCGCGACTACTTCGGCCCGCCATCCAATATTCCCAACTGTGGTGTATTCCACACCAACTTGAAAGGATCCTGCGGTTGATGCGACGTTCACGCTACCTGGGCTAACATTGAGAATCGTGGTGTTGGGCGCGCCACCCAGTACGTTCACGGTGCCCGTCATGCCGCCACCGGCCTCGTCGGGGGCGCTGTAATAGGGCACGAGCCCGACTTGCGTGAAGGTATAGGAGAACGATGGCAAGAACTCTCCGTGAAGGGACGCGTCAAATAATGTGCTGCTATTCGGGTCGGACGAGTCCGTGCCGTTGGCGACGGAATGGGAACCGCCGACCAGATTCCATCGGACGGTATCGCCCACGTTGATGGTGATTTCGGCCGGGTCGAATCCGCTATCGGAAACCTGTACGGTCACCGTGACGGGCGCTTCGCCCTCTCCTTCGCCCTCACCTTCACCTTCTCCTTCACCTTCTCCGCCACCCGCGAGTACGTTCACGGAGCCCGTCATGCCGCCACCGGCCTCGTCGGGGGCGCTGTAATAGGGCACGAGCCCGACTTGCGTGAAGGTATAGGAGAACGATGGCAAGAACTCTCCGTGAAGGGACGCGTCAAATAATGTGCTGCTATTCGGGTCGGACGAGTCCGTGCCGTTGGCGACGGAATGGGAACCGCCGACCAGATTCCATCGGACGGTATCGCCCACGTTGATGGTGATTTCGGCCGGGTCGAATCCGCTATCGGAAACCTGTACGGTCACCGTGACGGGCGCTTCGCCCTCGCCGCCACCGGCGACCACGTTCACAGAGCCTTTCATGTTGAAAGATTCATGCGGGATACAGTAATACGGCACGAGACCGGCTTGTGTGAAGGTAAAGGAAAACGTTTGCGAAGATGGCGTGCTTGGTTCGTTGAACAAGTTGCCACTTGCACCGTCCGAGGAGCCAGTCCCGCTGGTGACGGTGTGAGAGCCTGAGCCCCAGGTCCACTCGACGGTATCGCCCACGTTGATGGTGACGTCTGACGGAATAAATTCGTTGCTGACGACCTGCACCTGCACCGTGGCGGCGTCGGCGGATCCTACGAAGATTGCGGCGACGGCAGCCATGAGCCCGAATCGATTCGTGATACTTCTCATAACGTATCCTTCCTGTTACTTAAATGTAGTGGGCGAAGCAAATGTGCTGAGGGTGGGATTGTTTATGGAGCGTCACCCCTTCGGGGGAGTATGGGGGTAAAGCGGCAACTTTTCAAGGGGGGAGACGACATCCCTGCCTCATGAGACTACGAATAATGCGTCGCCAGCTCCCACGGCTATCGAACCCGCACCGGCCCTTCAGTCCGAAGACCAGAATCGTGAGGCGGTGCCGGTTTTGGAGACTTTGATGGAGGTCCGGGCCCCGCAACGCGGACAGTTCCCGGCGAAGGCGGTTTCGTCTTTTGTGAGGTATATTTTCACGTAGACGTTGCAGCATTTGTAGTGCATATTGATGTGGGGCCTAGGTTTTCTGGCCACGATGGGGTTAACCTTCTTTTGGTTCCGATTCCGTGGCTTTGGCCTGCGTCTCGGCTCGGTGTTGGCGCAGGGCGCGGAGGTTGCGCATCAAGCCCCAGCCGTACCAGACGAATCCTGCGGATACGAATGCGACGAGCAAGGAGTACATAACGATTTGTACGGTTATCATGGCGCATTTCCTTGCCCGGCTCCGGGCCCTTGCTCGGCTCCGTTCGGTTGCGCGGTGTCCGGAAGCGGTTCGATGGTGTTGAGTTGGATGGGCTTCTTTGCCCCGGAAATTTCGCGTTTCAGGGCGCGCAGTTCCGATTGCAGTGATTCGATCTGGCGAAGCAAGGCCCTGTTGGTTGCTGTAATGACTTTGAGTGATTCGCGCAGTGCCTCGTTCGCATCTAGGACGGGTTCGATGATGGCCGTGGCGTTGGGGAGCGCGTCTTTTGATTCTTGGTCCCCGTCCACCGGCTCCATGACGCTCAGGTCTACAGGCGCTCCATAGGGCTGGTCGTCCACGCGCACATCGTCGAACCATGCGGTGCCCCGGCCTTTGAGGAGACAGCGTACCACCAGAAAGTCGGTGCCGACCGGTACCGTCAAATTCGCTTCAACGCGGGACCAGTCTTTTGTGCCGTAGGTGGGGTTCTCGGTGCTGGTCGTGACTGCGGCGAGTAGCCGGTTGGGGTTTCGATGCCAGCATTGGAGCAGGAACGCGGCTTCGGTAGCCTCCCGGGTCTTGATGCTGCCCGACACGTAGATTTCTTTTCCGCCGAGTTCATGGATGATGTTCTGGCTCCAATTGTTCACGGGTTCCTTGGAGTATTCCGTGGGGATGTGGATCATGGCGCAGTAGTCCCCGTCGGCGGCCCCGCTATCGAGGCGCGCGTATGCGCCTTCCATGGGCATGACAAAGAGATCCCAGCGTTCGGGCTCGCCGCCGGCGTCCACGTCTTCAAAGCTGGGATTGACGAGGTAGCTTTCGGCGAGGGCCGTCGGGGTGATGAGGATGAGGATGAGGACGCCGTATTTCATAGTGAAATTCTAACAAGGCGTGTCGTCTGCATCAACGCGGCTGGCTTATTCGCCCGTGATCGAGTTGATGGCATGGTCCGGCCTGTTTGGTAGGGTGCAACTATTTTCCCATGCCCTGAATGCGGAGCTTGAGATCTTTGGCGCTAGATGCGAATTGGAGGGCTATCTGTGGCGTTATTTTGCCCGATTTGTATAGGTCGAACAGGGCTTGGTCGAAGGTTTGCATCCGGTATTGGTCGTAGCCGCCCTCGATGAGACGGGCAATGTCTTTGAGCCCCTTGCCCACTTCGATGAAATCGCGGACGGCCCGGGTTCCGATGAGTATTTCGCACGCGGCGCAACGGCCTTCGCCGTCTTTCAGCGGGCAAATACGCTGGGAGACGATCGCGCGTATCACGCTGCCGAGCTGCTTTCGGATCTGGACCTGCTGGTGGGGTTCGAAGAAATCGATAATACGGTGGATGGTTTCGACGGCATCCACGGTGTGCAGTGTGGAAAAAACGAGGTGACCGGTTTCCGCCGAGGCCATGGCCGTCCGGACTGTTTCGGCGTCACGCATTTCGCCAATAAGAATAATATCCGGGTCTTGCCGCAGCGCGCCGCGTAAGGCGTTTGCGAAGGACAAGGTGTCGTGCCCCACTTCGCGCTGGGTAATAATAGATTCTTTGTCGGCGTGAACGAATTCGAGCGGGTCCTCGACGGTGATGATGTGTTCGGGGCGGTTCTCGTTGACGTGATTGATCATCGCGGCGAGGGTGGTAGATTTGCCGCTACCCGTGGGGCCGGTTACGAGAATCAGCCCGTTCTTGCCGGCGACGATATCTTTGAGCACGGGCGGAAGGTCGAGTTCTTCGACAGTAAGAATTTTAAGGGGGATGAGGCGCAGGACGATGCGGGTGTCGCCGTCTTCTTTACAGGCGTTTACACGAAACCGCGCTACGCCCTCCATGACATAGGAGCTGTCCAGTTCCATGATCTTCTTAAACTTCGCGACATCCGAGTCCGCGCAGATTGACGTGAGCATGCCCATGGCATCCTCTTCGGTAAGAGGATCGCCTTCCATTCGGGTCAGGGTGCCGTCAATTCGGAGAATGGGCGGGTTTCCCGTCTTGATATGGATATCGGAGGCTCTCAAATCGAGGGCCTGTTGCATCAGATCTAGCATGGACACGGTGCCCGGGGCACTCGCTTCAGCGGTTTCCATTTCTTGCCTCCTACGGTCCGTAGTATATGGATTCTTGCACGATAGTAACTGGAAAAGGCCGGGAGCGCAAACCCCGCTCCGCCTAGAGTGATCGCGCCGTAGCGCCACCGGGCCGCGTGCGGGCCTTTGTGGCATACGGAGCGGCCCGTTCGTTTAAGTATATGGAGGCGGTCGGGCATGGGCTTCGAAGCGATGATTGGACATTTTGTCCGAATAGCTGGTACCATTGATTCGAATCTACAATGGAGGATTTCGATATGGCTAAGGCGGGAGTGTACGGTGTAGCGGTCGCGGTTTTTCTGGTGATTGGTCTTGCGCTATGGGACCATTTCCCGGCTGCGTCGGCAAAAGACAAGGATATCGTACCGGACTTGGATGCGAATGTACCGGTCCAAATCATCGAGAATGATGAATTGATGAAGCTTCTCTTCGATACGAACTATGTGTATATACGCAATGGTCTGGCCGAGGAGCCTCAGGGTAAGAAGTGGCGGCTGCCCTATATCGGAGCGGCGGCCATCGCGGAGGTGACGAACCTGCTGTTCTCTCGTGAAGACGAGGAGTATATGTTGACGGACGAGTGGGTGGCGGCGGTGAAGGCGGGGCGGGCTGCGGCTATTGAATTGTGCGACTCCCTATTGGAAATGGACTACGAAAAGTCGCTTAAGAAGTATACGGCCCTCGTGGAAACGTGCAACGCATGCCACGAGGAATTTGAGTTGAAGGAGCCAACCCTCGTCGAGGAATTCTTGTAGGCCCTGCAGCCATGGAATCAAATCCTCTCGGAATCGCCGCGTGGTTTCACCGCGGGGTCGATTTTCGTGACCGCTTCAAGATGATCCGCGATGCTGGGTTCGACACGACCTGTATTTGGTGGGAGGATAAGGACGAGAGCCGGAAAAAACTTCGCGACGGGGTGCCGGAGGTTGTTCGTGCGGAGGGGCTTTCGTTAGACAATATTCACGTCCCCTACCATTGGGCACCGGGACTGTGGAGTGCGGATCGCGCGGAACGACTGAAGGCGGTGGCGAAGCACGTCTCTTGGGTGGCGGATTGCGGGCGGCACGATGTGCCGCGCATGGTCATGCACCTCGTGCTGGGCACGAAGGATCCATGGGCTATCGAGGATGGGCTCGATAGTATGCTGCGGATCGTCGAATCGGGCGAAGAGCACGGCGTAACGGTGGCCATCGAGAATACGCGTTGCGCGAAACGCATCGGATTGATTTTGGAACGGATCCCATCGTCGCGGTTGGCCTTGTGTTTTGATAGCGGGCACGACTTGCTGTATAGTCCGGCGCCGATTCAACTGGTGTCGGACTGGGGGCTCCGATTGGCTACGACCCATTTTTCGGATACGGATGGCCGTCGAGATTATCACTGGCTTCCGGGCAAGGGTCGCGTGGATTTCGAGGCGATCGCCCGGGCCATGGCTTCTCAGGGCTACGAGGGAACGCTCATGATAGAGTCCGTTTCGCGGGATAGCGAGGCGGATGCCGCCGCTTATCTGGAGTCGGCACGGCGGTCTCTTGTGGCGATTCGGAAGACGATGGCAACGGGACTCGCCCTTGATTTGGGAGCGGCCTAAAGCAACGTTTTAATTGCCGCGCGTTACAGGCAATTTGGAATAGCAATTTAATTACAAGACCTAGGAGAACTGAAGTGAAGATGAAAATTGTAGCGTGTATTGGAGCCACGATCGCGGTCACGATTTTGAGTTTTTCGACCCCCGACCGATTGTTTGCCCAGGATTCGCGGGGCCCTATCCCTCTCGTAGAGACTCACGAAGTGATGGAGTTGTTTTTTGAACATGAGTTCGAGACCTTGAAAGCATTTATGCAGAAGGAGCCAACGAAGCGTAGCGAGTGGAAAGGCATCTTCAACGGGGCGAACGAACTGGCCGAGGCCCACAATCTGTTGTTCTTTCGGGACGACGAAGAGTATATGGAAACGGATGAGTGGATTACGCTGACGGTCGCAGGGCGCGACTCGACGTTGGCCGTAGCCACTTCGGTCAAAGCGCGAGATTTTTCCGTGATCAAATCGAAATATTCAGCGATGGTTAAATCGTGCAATGCCTGCCACGAAGAGTTCCAGGGAGATGAGCCTGAGGTTATCGAGGAGTAAACTTCTCGGCTCTTCACGGAATTCCGTGAAGAGCCAACAAGTTTGAAGGTGGCACCCAAAAGATTCTGTCCTCAACAGCGAAGCGATCTCTTTTGGCAGGCGAACTTATGTTGAAGAGATTGCCATTTCGCTTCCTACGCTCGCCCTCCCGCGGTGTTCCTCTAGCAATTTCCCGCGAAGCGGGTTCTGACTCGCAATGACAGGAAATGTGGTTTTTCAGAGTGAACATAAGCTGGATTTTTTATGAACCAATGCAGGACTTTTCAGCGCTATCGTTCGATCCAAGTTTGTTCGAACATCTATTTCCAGTACAAGGATGCTGCGTAGTCAGCAAAGGGCAATGCCGCCGTCCACGACGATGACCGCCCCGGTAACGTAGGCACCCGCGGGCGACGCGAGGTAGAGTGCCGCGCCCGCCATGTCTGCTGGCGCGCCGATGCGGCTGAGCGGGGACCGGGCCTCGAAATCGTCCTGGAAATTGTCCAGCATGTACTCGGTCATCTTGCTCTCGAAGGGTCCGGGCGCGATGGCGTTCACCGCGATGTTTCGCTCGCCCAACCTCACGGAGAGAACGCGCGTCATGTGGTGCACGGCCGCTTTGCTTGGCGGATACGCGTAGCTTTCCAGGGGCGGAACGTGCAGCGCGTCCATCGAACCAATGTTGATGACGCGCGCGGGGCTGCCGGGCTCGCCCGCCTTCTGGAGCATGGGCGCTAGGTCGCGGGTCAACATGAACACGCTCTTCACATTGATGTTCATGACCTTGTCCCAGCCATCCTCCGGATACTCGTCAAACGGCGCGCCCCAGGCGGCTCCGGCGTTGTTCACCAAAATATCGAGCCGGTCCTCCCGGTCCTCGAGGGCCGCGACCAACGCGGCGCGCCCCTCGGTCGTCCCGACATCCGATGGAATCGAAACGCATTTGCCAAATGCGGAGAGCGCTTTGGCTGCGGCGTTGCACGGGTCCGCCTTGCGTGCCGAAATGTACACCGTTGCGCCGTTTTCAACGTAGGCGCGTGCGATCATGTACCCGATGCCCCGCGAGCCGCCGGTCACCAGCGCCGTTTTACCCTTTACCGAAAAAAGGTCCTCTATCCGAACCGATTGCTGATCCCTATCCGTGGCCATTCCTATAACTCCTCGTCGTTTTTTATGTCGTGTCGCCGGACTCCACGCCCTGACGCACGGACGCAGATAGCTTGTTTACCTCGCAGGGCACGAAGATCACGAAAAAATTAGGCTGGCGCCTCACTCGCTGTAACAGGTTTGCCGACGCCACTCTTTTCTTCGGAAGGCGATGGATGTTCCGCCTGATGTGCTGCCATCCGTTGGGCGTGATCGCGGATGGCCATGTCCCTCGCCACGACGGTGAGGGCCATGAGGAACCAGAACGGTTCCATGATCCGCACGATGAGGAATGAAATCGTGCCGAACCCATGGACGATCAACCCCGCAGAGACACCCATGAGCGCGAGCCCCAGTCCCTGACCAACCCAATCCCTCGACCATCGCTGCGTTTGCCTCGCGGTCCGCAGGATCCGGTAGAGCATAAATAGGAAGGCGAAGAGGCCCAATAACCCTGTTTCAATGAGCAAGCGTGCGTATTGGCTGTCGAGCACCGTATCCCACGACACGCCGCCGCCCAGGTAGGGCCACACGCCCAGGTTGAATTGAACTTTTTTCCAGACGTAAATCCGTTCGTAGGTCGAGGTATCCACCTGAAGCCCTGTATCGCGTCCCGCGACCGTCACGACTTGGCCGTCCGATTCGCGGAATGTATAGGCTACGCGTTCTCGCACGGACTGCGGCATCAGGAATGGGGAAGCGACGAGAACCACTAGCATGATTATGATGACAAAGGGTTTTCGCGCCATCAGCCCCAAGACAAATACGGCCGCGATGAGGGAAATGTAGGAGGCGCGCGACAGGGTCATGAGAAAGGGGATGAAGGCGGTGACGGCGGTGGCTCCCAAGAACAGGCGTTGCCGCCGTTTGGGACTGTAGATCATGAGCCCAAGGGCGAGGCAAATCACGATAATGAGATAGCCGCCGAGGGTGTTGGGCTCGGTCCCGCCGACTTCGAAGGGTGCGCTCACTCGTTCGATCGTTCGGATTGACACAATGCCGTAGATGCTGACGACAAGGGCGACGCCGATAAACACGCGGAGTTGATGGCGCACTTCAGCCATGCTATTAATTGCAAGCCCGACGACGAAGAAGACAATGTAAAACTCGGCCATCTTGAGCATGACAAAGAAGGCGACGTACTTATCCCAAGCGGGCGCCCCAAAAAACCACGCGCGCAACGAGGCAAGAACGCACACAAAGTAGTAGGCGAGGATGCCCGAATTTATGGGGTTGGTCCGCCAGGGGGTGACGCGCCCTTCAAAGGCGTTCTTCACGAGGACGCCCAGGAAAATGACGATGATCAGGACGTCGTCATACCGCAGATTGACACCGCGCTCGTTGCTGGCCCCCACGGCGCCGGATTCGATTTCTGGAGAGAGGAGCATCGCGACGAGCAGGATGTAGATGCCGTTTTCCACACGCACCAGTGTCAGGCCGAAAACGAGCATGCTGATGGCCATGGCAATGGAGTAATTGGTTTCTTGGACGGTGAAATGGAAAACGAAGAGGATGACCGCGCAGAGGACCGCGAAGACCGCGATAAACGGGGCTTCGATCCGGCTCTCGGCGATTTCGCCACGCCCGATTCCGCGTTCCGAACTACCCCACCATGCCATCAGTGCATCCTTGCCTACGAGTCAGAACCTGCTATGCGGGAAATTGGGATAAGAGCACAAGCCCGAAACAGGTTTGAAGGTGCCGCCCAAGAGTTCTTGTCCTTACGAGAGCGCTTGTCCTTACCAGCAGCCGGCTCCCAGGTTCCCGTTACTATGAATTGGCGAACCAGCCGCGGCGTGCCGGTTTTGATTTGTCGTCGTAGTAATAGTAGTAGTAATAATAATGCCGCCGCGTCGCTTCCAGTCCGTTGAGCACCACCCCTGCGATGCGCGGATTCGCGGTGACGAGAAATTTCTTCGCGCGCAGGATGGTCTCGCGCCGCGCGTGATTTACCGAGACGACCAATAGCACGGAGTCTACATGCGTGGCGAGGAGAACCGGGTCGGTTACGACATGCAGCGACGGCGCGTCGCACACGACCAAGTCGAACATGCCTTCGAGCTCATCCATGAGCTTCTTCATCCGATCCGAGCCGATTAACTCGGACGGATTGGGAGGAACGCGACCGCTGGAGATGATGGAAAGCCGATCCACCCGCGTCGATCGGATCACGTTCTTCACGGGGATTCGTTCGCGCAGCACGTCTGCCAGCCCTGGGCCCCGCTCCATTTTCAGGAAGCGGTGAACGTTGGGCCGGCGCAAGTCCGTATCGACGACCAATACCCGGAGGCCGCGGTCCGCCATCGTCACTGCAAAATTGACGGCGGATGTGGTTTTGCCCTCTGCGGGCACGGCGCTGGTGAACATGACTGTCTTCGGTTTATCTTGAATGGTGGCGAATTGAAAATTAGTACGGAGCGAGCGGTAGGCTTCCGAAACCGGCGACTTCGGGTCGTATTGCGTCACGATGCTTCGCTCTACCGCTTCCTCGCCCGTGGAAATGACGTAGGTGCCTTTCCTGCCCTTTCCCCGTCCCCGCCGGGTGAATCGCATTTGAGGAATGGTGCCCAGCACCTCGAGGCCAAGATAGCTGGTGACATCATCGGCGTGGCGAATCGAGGTATTCATTCCTTCGCTCATCATGGCGTAGGCAAAGACGGCGACAAATCCGATTAGCCCGCCTAGGAGCGTAAGCGCTGTGGCCGATTGACCGCTTCGCGTCGGCTGGTCGATGACAACCACGGCACCGCGCCGCGCCAAGGTGGCCGTTTGCTGATCCATAGCCAATTTAATCCGAAGCTCTCGCGAGAGCATGTCGGAAATCTGCGACTGCTTTTCCTCGGTTTCGCGCTCCAACTTTTCAAACTCTAAGCTGAGCGCCAGCATCTCCGGATCCTGATTTCGTTCCGCGTCGAGGAGGGTGCGTAGTGTGCCAATCCGGCGCACATTGCTTTTCCAATTTAACTGGATCGCTTCCCGTTCGTGCAAGAGGCCGAAACGCTGATCCAGACCTCCCGTGCCGCCGTTCGCATTCATCTGGTCGACTGCGTTGAGGATGGCTTGTGTGTGGGTCTCGACTTCCTCGTTCTTCGCGCCAAGGGGATTGACGGGCGAGTTAATCGTGCCTTCGCTCCAACGGGTCTGGAGGCGGGCCTTTTCCACCAGCGTCGATTCCAATTCGTTCTGCATTTGTTTGACGGTGCTTTGCGTGATGTCGCCCAAGCTACCCGGAAGTTCGTCCAGGTTTTCCTCCAGTTGCAGGTCGATGGCATCGATCTCGCGGGCCAATTCTTCGTTGGCGGCTTCCTTATCGCGCAACTCGGCCCGATTCGCGCTCAGCTCGTCCATCCATTCCGTGCGGGTCATAAAGCCCGGCTCTTCACGATAGCCCATCAGGATTTCCGCCGCTTCGCCCACATCCGCCAGCAGCTCATCGATGCGGATGCGAACCACGTCGTAGGTGCGTTGCTGATCGCGCGCGATGGACCGTTTCGATTGGTCAATTAGAACGCGTGCGGCGGTGTCGGCGAGGCGTTCCGCCTCGTCGTGGGTGCCGCCTGTGGCCGTGATTTCGATCTTGTTCTCTATGGTGAAGGGCGTAAAGGTGAGGCGCGACTCGACATCCAGCGCACGGCTTAGCATCTCGTCTTGGGTCGAGAGGTTGGCGAGCCCGCGGCTTTCGGAGATGTCCTGCTGGACGAGCGCTACCGCGATTTCTTCCGCCAGCACTCCGCTTGTCGTATAGCGACCCACTACGTTTTCGGGCGTCATGTGGTCGAAGGATGGCCCACCGAGGTCTTGCATAACGGGGCTGTCATACAAAGAAGCTCTGATGACAAGGTCCGTCGTCGCAAAGAAAGTATGCTCCTCGACCTTTGTGTAGGAGGCGGCCACTCCGCCCAACAGACCCATGAGAGCGGTGGCGAAGAGTGCTTTTCCCCAGTGGCGCAAGAGCACGTCGATGATGAAACGAAGCTGGTTATTTTGCTCCGTTCCGCCGGGTGTTATAGAGGGAATATCGCTTGCCACTGGATTCGTCCTTGCTTGTGTATGTTTAATTCTTGCGCATTTCCCCGCGGATCGCGGCCTCGGGAATCAGTTCCCTATCTCTCAAATTCTCCGAGATATCGATCATGCGGTCCCAGGTGATGTCTTCGGGCCGGCGGTAAATGGTTGGCGTTACAAACACCATGAGTTCGGAGCGGAAGTCCGTCTTTTCTTCCTTCTTGAACAGTCGGCCCAAAAGGGGCAAATTACCCAAACCCGGCACCTTTGAGTCCATGGATCGTTCGTCCTCCCGCAAGATTCCACCGATAACCAGGGTCTGGTTGTTGCGCACATGGGCTCGGTTGGACAGACTTCGCAGTGAGCGGATAGGCACTCCATTGACTGAACCGACAGGAAAGGAAACTTCTGCTTTTAGGTCGAGCTCGACGTACGGGCCTCCCTCGCGGTCCCGATAAATATGCGGGGTCACATCAAGCGTAATGCCCAACTCGATAAATTCGACGGTACTGGCCGTGGCGCCGGTTATTTGCGTGGTGAACTGCGTGTAGGGAATCTCGTCCACCATCTTGATGACGGAGGCGCGATTATTCGTCGCGATGAACATGGGATTGGCCAGCAGTGCGGCGTTGTTATCGACGACCAAGGCATCAAGCATGGCACCGATATCGACGTGGGAGTTTGTAAAACCGATGAAGGATTGGCCGGGAAGCGGAATGCGGATAGGCACCGCGAGGCGGCTCTTGAATTCCTCCTCCACAAAGCCAACGCCCGAACCTCCGCCTCCGCCGGAAGTGTTGCCCCCGCCATTATTATTTCCCGCACCGGTGTTGAAGGCCTCAGCGGGGTTCACACCACGCAGGTTGATGAGGGCGGGATCTTGGGTGTTTAGCGGACTGAATCCGCCGACGCCCTCGTTCCCTTGAACAAACCAGTTTATGCCTAATTCTTTGAGAGCGCCCACGCGAACCTCGGCCACTTTTGCTTCGATGCGCACCTGCGTGAGTTGCATTTGCATCTGATCGAGACGGTTCACGGCGTTGACGATGCTCTGGATGGCCGCCGGGTTGTCCGTAACAATGAGAATATTCGAATCCTCATAGTAGTTTATATTGCCGCCCTGCGAGCTCATGCCCTGAAGGCTGGCGGAAAGTTCTTTCGCGTTCGAATTATGCAGCGGAATAATCTCGGTCACCATCGCTTCGGTGCGTCCGTTGTCGAGGGCTCGAAAGCGGGATCCGCTTCGCCGAAGTTGAATGCCGGGATCCCGCAGCCCGATTGCCTGGAATGTGGCGTTCATCCGGGCTGCCGCCTCGCCCGTCGTCATATCGGTCAAGCGAATTGCGCCGGGAACGCCGGGAAAGAATATATTGCCCTCCGTATCTACCTGGACGTTCTGGCTCAACTCGGGCGCACCGGGCACCTCGACACTGAGCACATCGCCCGGGCGGATAGTGTCGTGCGGATTTTGCTGCGCGGCGCAGACGGTGGCCATGGCCAGTGCTACAATAATTTTCCCCATTAGGCAACACTCCAATGTTATCCGACCGGCTCCACGGAATGCTGGGCGGGCTAGCGCCCTCGTGCGAGGCCTATTCATCTGAATTCGATTCATTCTCGGGTTCAACCGGTTGAGTCACCGCCACTTCCGGATCGTCTGAAACCGACGCAGCAGGCGGAGGATTACTGGACTCCCACGAAGAATCAGCCGCCTCTTCTGGGGTCTCTTCTGGGGTCTCTTCTGGGGTCTCTTCTGGGGTCTCTACTGGGGTCTCTACTGGGGCCTCTACCGGGAGTTCAAGCCTCTGCTCATCTGCTTCCGCTTCGACAAGCAACCGAATATATTTCTTTCGGCTATCGGGCAAGCCTGGCGTGTTAAGTGCGTCCTGCCACATTGCGACAGCCTGAACGAGGTACGCGCGTTTTTGCTCGGTGGATCGGGTCTGCGACGCAAGGCCGCGGTACAGTGCCGCCAGTTCGAGATAGTCGGAATCGGGAGAGAAATTTCCTTCCACATCGGTCGCGCGAAGAAATGCGGATCGCGCCTGCTCGATCTGACCCATGCGCGCGTGAGCCCGCCCAAGAACTCGTAACGAGGGCAGGTACGCATCCGGATCGACTAGCCGCCGGCTCCGATTTTCTAGAACCAATATGGCCTCTTCATAATTTTCGATCCGGTAGAGAAGCACACCCAGCAACGTCTTCGCTCGTGCGCGCTTTGTATGGCTGGGATTGTCTTCGATAAACTTCTTGAACAGGTCCACACCGCGGGTATGCGAAATTTTCGCCGCATCCGCCGGAAACTCTGGGACCAGGCTCAACGCGTAGGCCGACTGAAACTGGGCCTCTGAACGCAAGGAACTATTCGGATCGCGCCGTAGATAGCGAACGAATTCGTCCGAAGCCTCCGCGTAGCGCCCTTGAGCCAGGAGCGATGCCGCCCGGTTATAACTTGCCTCCGGCGATTCGGCTCGGAGCGTGAATTGGCGATAGCCCAAAAATACGACCGCAGTCACGACCACGGATATGGCCACAAAAATCGATACAGCCCGAAGGGTGCGTATGAAACTTTTTTTCTGGCGACGCCCTCGCCGCGCTCCCGCTTTGAGCGGCTTATCGTAGACAGAGCTGTCGTCCTCCTCGTCATCACTTTCCGCGAGATCCCACTCCTGCGCTTCGTCAACATCCTCCCGATCAATCCCTGAAATATCGCGCTCCTGGGCTTCCAGAGCCTGCATTAAATCTTGAGCCTCGGTGAGTTCCAGGTCGGCGGGCTGCGGGGCGGGCGTTGCCGGTTCTACAAGTGTCTCCGGTTCTACAAGCGCCTGGGGCTCTGCATGCGTTTCGGGTTCTACAGGTGCCTCGGGTTCTGCAAGCGTCTCGGGTTCTGCAAGCGTCTCGGGTTCTACATGCGCCTCGGGCTCCAAGGATGAGGGTTCGGGATCAGCGACCTCGGGTCGTGGCTCCACCATGGGATCCGGTGTAATGGCCTCGGGCTGTGGCGACTCGGGAGTTGCTTCCTTCGCTTCTTCGAGCGAAGCGTTCGCATCGTCGAGATCACTACCCGGATCGACCAGCTCAGGTGTTTCAATGAAGAGTGGCGCCTCGATGGCATCTTCCGGAGAGCCCAGGATATCTTCGATAGTCGGTGGCGCGGCCTCGATGGCACCTTCACCCTCCGCCGTAATCTCCTGCGGCTCGCCGGTTAAATCAGAAATGATGTCTTTCAAACTCTGGGCCGCGCCGCTTTCCATCGCGGGTGGAACTACGATAACGTCTGCTTCCGGCGCTGCGCCGTGCTCGAAGGCTTCCGGCGCGAGCGTGCTATCAACATCGTCGACCCCTTCTTCGTAGAAACTCAGGGGCGCGGCCGGATCCATTTCCGGCGCCAACGGGGCAGGAAGCGCCTTGACGACGCCGGGTTCGGGCGCGGGCCGCGTGAGCCCGGTCATTTGAATGAAATCGAGATCTACATCGCCTGTCTCATGCGGGGTGCCGCTCGACAGTCGGCTGTCCTCCTCAGCGCCCTCTATCAACGCCCCTTCCAGGTCGTCGAAGCGGACCTGTAGATCGTCCGGATTTTCGTCGAGAATAGAGTCTAACTCTGCCATAGTCTGTGAAGAGCCTTGCGTCCTTTTCCTAATTTATTGAAGCGAGATTCGCAGTGCCAATCTCGGATTCATGATCACCCGCTACCCTTTTCGCTTGGCCCGCGCTGCGTTCAAAAGCATGCGGTTGGCCTCGTCATTATTCGAGTGCGCCTTTCGCGGCGCTGCCGCTATAGCGGGCGCAATGGACACAGGCGTCATCGCTGGCGCGGGCGCAGGGGCCGCTGCTGCTGGCATCTGCGGCTTCATCGCCGTATCTGCAGCTACGGCGGCCCGTGCACGCGCCGTCCGTTCCGGGTCCGGCACGGTGGTCTTCTCGATGGTATGGAGCACGATATCCTGATCTACGCGTTCCTTACCGATTTGCGCGGCGAACAGCAGCGCATTGCGGCACAGCATCACGATAACCCTGGGATTTCCCTCGGCATAGGCGTGGATCATCTCGATGGCGTCATCTTCGTACAGGGACGCGCCATCAACTCCCCCACGCGCATGGGCCACTCGAAATTGGATAAACCGTCTCACTTCATTGAGCTGGAGCGGTTCGAGCGTGTAGGTCATGTTAATACGCTGGGCGAAATTCGGCGCTGCCCGGAGAATCGGGGTCCACTCCAGTTGAGCAAAGAGGATAAGATTGAGGAGTTTATGCTGGGGAGTTTCAAGATTCTGCACCAACCGCAACAACTCCAATTGCCCCCGCTTATTTAAGTTTTGGGCATCGTCGATAATCAACGTGCTCACACGGTGGCGGTTGTCGAGAAGATACTGGTTCAAGCACTCCATATACGAAACGAACGAGCGATTTTCCGGCGTCAATCCAAATTGATGGATGATCGACTCGAAGAGCGCAAAACTCGTCCAGGACGGGATAGGCGATCCAACAACGGCGGTATTGTACTTCTCAGGGTCCGCCGCCATACCCACCATCAACTTGCGGAGCAGGGTGGTCTTGCCCGTGCCGTAATTCCCGAAAACCACTGCGATGCCATGCCGCTCGTCAATCGTGCCCCACAGGCGAAGCAGGCAAGATTTGTGGTCTGGGGAGGCATAAAAATACGAAGGGTCCGCCGTGGGGGCAAAGGGCTGCTCACGTAGTCCAAACGCTCCTAATTGTGTCGCGCTCTCAACCATACGAATCCACCCATGCACAAAACGACGGCGCAAAGGGCGAAATCCCCGCGCCAAATTCTCTAAAACCTTTGCAATGAATCGGTTTATAGAATTACATTCTATCGAATTCCTGATAATCTGTCAAGCAATTGTTGACAGACTTCTGCGTTCTAGCACTTGCCTTCTGCGTTCTTGCACTTGGACAAAATTGCGAGTTTACGCATTTTTGGGAAGCCCCAAGTCTTTATCGGACAATTCGAGGTCTCACTTGAGGAATAGACGCCCGATCGCCGGTAAACAATAGAGCAGGTTCAGGTCTGAAGGGAATCCGCCATGAGTTCGGCGATATGCTGTGGGGTAAAGCGGCGGAGGTGTTCGACTTGATGGCGGCAACTGGTCCCGGAGGCGACGACTCGGGTATCCGGCGCAAGAGCGTCGAGTTGCTGGACCAGCGGTTCCGCGACCTTTAATGACAAGTCGTAGGTATCGCGCATCGCGCCGAATGCTCCCGCCATGCCGCAGCAGCCGGTGTTCAGTGTGGCGACGTTGGCGTTAGGAATGCGGCCCACGAGTTCGGCCGCGACGGCGCTGTCCGTCAAGGACTTGGTGTGGCAGTGAACGTGAATGGCCACGGTAAGGGCATCCTCGGCAAAGGCGAGTGCCTCGGGCTCGTCCGACAGCAGGGTGTTGACGAAATCTTCGAAAAGATAACTCCTCTTCGACAATTCTTCCGAACCTTCCAGGCCCAGTTCACGGTAATCTTCGGCAAACATGGAGTAGCACGACGGTTCCAGGAAAATAATGGGAGCGTCTTTGTTCATGTCGGCGAACAGGGCGACATTGCGCGCGCCGAAACGCGCGGCTTCGTCGAGGCATCCACTGCTGAAGGCGGGACGCCCGCAACACGACCGGCCCTTTGGAAGGATGACTTCATATCCGGCGGCCTCAAGGACGGCTAACGCGGCTTTGCCAATGTTTGGTTCGTTGTAACGGACGAAGCAGTCATCCCATAGAATTATTTTCCCGCGGGCACCCGGCGCGAGTTTCGGCCTGTCGTGGAACCAATGGTCGAAGCGTTGGTCGGCGTAGGCGGGCAGGGGCCGCTCGGCCGCGAAGCCGAACACCTTCTCCATAACCCACCGCACGCCGCCGGACTCGAGCGCGGCGTTGGCGAAGGGAGGCGCGATTGTGCTGAGTCTTCCGAGGGTATCGACATGGCTTACCATGCGGGAACGCAAGGGCGTGCCATTCGCCTTATGGCGGGCGTGTGTCAGCTCCGCTTTCAGCAAGGCCATGTTGACGTTCGACGGGCATTCTTTGGTACACGCTTTGCAGGATAAGCAGAACTTCAGCGCCTCTTCCAACTCCGGCGCGTCGAGCGGAGAACCGTCACCCGTTATACGCCCGTCCAGCACGGCGCGAATTGTGTTCGAGCGGCCCCGGGTTGACATGATTTCTTCGCCGGTCGCGAAATAGGTCGGGCACATCGTTGGTGGGGTCTTCCGACAGCCGCCGCAACCGTTGCACTGCTCAAGATTACCGATGAACGATTCGTCTTTCGCGGCGAACGCAAGCGTGGGCGTGAAGGGCAACTCAATTTCATAACCCGCTCCCCAGCGTAGATCGCCATCAATTTTATAGCGCCCCGTGGGGAGAATCTTTCCGGGGTTCATCAGATTCTTCGGATCGAAAAGACCCTTGACGTCGCGGACGGCGTCCATCAAGTCCGGGCCCAAGTGATCGGCGAGGTATTCGGTGCGCGAGATCCCGACCCCATGCTCCGCCGCCAGCGCGCCTTTGAATTCCTTGACGAGAGCCGAAACTTCGTCGGCCAGTTGACGGTATTTTACGAGGTCCTCCGGGTTATGCATATCGACCACCGGTCGGACATGAAGCAGCCCGGAGGCCGCGTGCCCGTAGAATGAACCGCGAAGGTCCAGCGAGCCCATGAGTTTCTGTAGGCCTTCTACATATGCGGGCAACACCTCCGGACGCACGGCGACATCTTCAATGCCGGAGGTTGGCTTCGCGGCCCCCTTGCAACTCGTCAAGAGAGAGAGGCCCGCCTTCCGCAAAAACCACACATGCTCCATATCGCTCGGATCGGTGTACGCTACTCGCTTGAATCCCAGTTTTCGATCCATCAACGTTTCAAGACGGCCGTCATCATCGTCGTAAAACTCGATCAACAGCAGGGCTTCGCAAGGCTCTTCATCAAGCCCGAGCACTTCCCGCGATTTCTTGAAGGACAGTTGGCCGATCGTCTGATCAAGGAGCGTGCGGTCGATATGCTCGATGGCGGCGGGTTTCAAATCCTGGATGTCGACCGTAGCCGCCATGGCTTCGGGAATTGAATGAAAATACAGAATTCCCAACGTCTTTTTGCGCGGCAATGGCACCACATCCAACTCGGCGCCGAGAATTCCGGCGAGGGTGCCTTCGCTACCGGCGATCATATGAATGAGACTGGGGCCGGATCGTTTCCAACGATCAAAGCCATAGCCGGGCCAACGTTTTACCATGCCTGCGGGCAGCCGCTCGTCAATCTCGTCTGCGTTCTTATTCGCGAGAGTGGCGACGCTCTGATGAATGTCGGACAGCACGCCGTTTTCTTTGGTGATGGTCTCGACACGCCCGTCCGCCATCACAATCCGGAGCGAACGGATGTGGTCGCCTGTGGTCCCGTAGATGGGCGCGCGGGCGCCGGAGGAATTGTTCGCGATCATTCCGCCCAAGGTGGCGCGGGAACTTGTAGCTACATCGGGGCCAAAAGCGAACCCGGAGGGTTTAAGCGCGGCGTTCAACTGATCCAACACCGCGCCCGCCTCGACCCAAATCGTGCCGCGTTCCTGATCGAAAGCGCCCACGGTGCGATTATTCCGCGCAAAGTCAATAATCAGGCCATCGCCCAACGCGCCCCCGGAAAGGCCGGTGCCGGCGCCCTTGGGCGAAACGGGAATGTCGGCCTCGATGGCCGTGCGCAGAAGCGATGAGGCCTCCTCATCCGAAGCGGGAAAGGCGACCGCAGCGGGCACAATCTGATGCGCGGACGCGTCGGTGGCGTGAAGTTGCCGGGTGAGCGTGTCGTAGCGAATTTCGCAGGTAGTGCCCTGGTCGAGGGCGCGGCGTTGCGCAACGTTCATTCCGTACTCCTAATCGTGCCGTCAAGGCTGATGGATAAAATTTTCTTTCGACTTAATTCGAGAACGTTGAAGGTGTGGAAGTCTTTCGCTCTCCCAGTGGTCCGGATAACATCCCCCTTGATCCCAATCTAAACTCCGGTAATCGGCTACTGGTCACACACTACGTGATCACCGAAGGGAGGCGAAAATGAACGTTTTCCACTGCCATTTCCCTCTCGACCACGTCGCAATGCATCCGCGTGCTCAGGTAGTCGATTACCTCTTGCACGAGTGAATCCGGCGCGGACGCCCCTGAGGTGAGAAGCAGCGTTTCTACGCCATCAAGCCACGCGTCGTTGATGATGCCGGCATGGCTGATAAGGTAACTGGGCTTACCATATTCTGCGGCGATTTCCGCGAGGCGCGTCGAGTTCGCGCTCTCCCGGTCGCCCACGACGAGGACCAGGTCTGCTTCGGGCGCCATGGCGCGGACGGCGTCTTGGCGGTTCGACGTGGCGTAGCAAATATCGGCCTTCGGGGGACCGTCGATGTTGGGGAAGCGATCTCTCAGCAAGTCGATAATCTGCTGACAATCGTTGACGCTCAACGTGGTCTGCGTTATGTACGCGATTTTGTTTTCGTCAGGCACTTCGAGCGCTTCCACATCTTCCTTCGTGATCACCAGCTTGATGTGTTCCGGCGCCCAGCCCATCGTACCAACGGTTTCATCGTGGCCATCTTCGCCAATGAGTATGATCGTAAAATCTTTCGATGCGAAGCGCCGCGCTTCGTGATGGACTTTTTCGACGAGCGGGCAGGTCGCGTCCACCACTTCGAGATTTAAGCGCTTGGCTTTATCCCAGCGGTTCGGCCCGACACCATGGGCGCTGAACAGGAGATGAGCGCCTTCGGGTACGGCGTCCATATCCTTAACGAAAACCGCGCCCTTCGCGCGTAACCTATCGACGACGGCGCTGTTGTGGACGATGTCGTTGAGAACATACACGGGGGCGCCGTAGCGTTCGAGAGCTTGCTCGACGCATTTGATGGCCCGCTCAACGCCGGCACAAAAACCGCGGGGTTTTGCCAAGATAATTTTCATGCTATTGCTCACAACATAAGGGTTGTACGGAGGAACATCGCTGTTCTGGCCTGATCGCTATAGGGAGGAGGAGCGTAGATCGCGTTTCAATACTAGAAACTAGCTACCGCCCCATCGATTTCCCGGCGGAATCCAAGTCTTTGCACGCCTCGACGACGCGCGCGGCCATCCCGGCGCGGCCCGCCTTCAAATAGGACCGCGGATCGTAGGTTTTCTTGTTGCCCACTTCGCCGTCAATCTTCAATACGCCATCGTAATTCTTCATCATGTGGTCGGCGACAGGCCGCGAAAAGGCATATTGCGTGTCCGTGTCCACGTTCATTTTGACGACACCGTAGGCCAGGGTCTCTTTGATTTGTTCTTTGCTCGAACCGGACCCGCCATGGAATACGAGGTCGAAGAAGGCTTCCTTACCGTGCTTGGCGACGACGGCGTCTTGACCGTTCTTGAGAATCTCCGGTTTCAAGGTCACGTTTCCCGGCTTGTACACGCCATGGACGTTTCCAAAGGTAGCCGCAAACATGTACCGCGCGCCACTCACCGACGAGAGGGCCTCGTATACCGCCACCATATCTTCGGGGGTCGTGAAGAGTTTTTCGGCGGGCGTGTTCGTGTTATCGATGCCGTCCTCTTCGCCGCCGACGACGCCCGCTTCAACCTCAAGAATGATTTCGTTCTCGTGGCAAAGCTTGAGGAGATCGACCGATTGCTTCATATTCTCGTCGAGCGGCAACTCGCTGCCGTCGAACATGTGGCTGCTAAATAGGTTCGACTGCCCGTTCGCGCGACGGCGCGCCGTCTCCGCAATGAGCGGACGCAGGAATGTATCCGTTTTCGCGGGAACGCAATGGTCGGTATGTAGGGCGATATTCACGTCGTAGGCATCCGCCACGCGGTGGGCGTACTCGGCCAGGCAAATCGCCCCGAGCACCATATCTTTCGCAGCGCCCGACGCGTGTTCTCCCGCCCCGGTCGAAACCTGTATGAGGCCATCGCTATTCGCTTCGGCAAAACCTTGCAGCGCCGCGCTAATCGTCTCCATGTTGGCGCAATTGATGCCCGGATAGGCGAAGTTGCCCTCCTGGGCCCGATCCAGCATTTCGTTATAGCGTGCGCGATTTGCAATAGGCATGAACGTCTCCCGAGAAGAAAGCGGGGGCCGATTCGACCCCCGATCGTTGAATTTCTTAGTATGTTAAATAAGGACGCAACGTCCTGCGCGTGGCGCATGGGCCTGAGTAGTGGCGTATGGGCCTAAGTATACGTGCGTGCCGGACATCGCGCAACAAACGGGCCTCGATCACGACAAGGTACGACCCGTTGCGGCGGCGGGTACCGTCTTAATGCGATTAGGTTTCGAGGGGGAGTCGCATTAATTTAGGGGCGAAAAAAATTGTGGGTGGGATCCAACCTCACCCCAGGAGCAGGGCCGACGTGGATTCGAAAGACGCCACTATTGAGCGTGTTTGCAAGGGTTCTGGCCCATGTCGAATACTTTTCTTATTTTTATTATATTCAGCAAAAAGAGAGCGCAGGGTGAATTTTCCGCCGCGAATCCCTTCCTTAGATAGACTGGCTTTCAAGACTGGTGGTATAATCCCTATTGATCGATTTGGAATCGTTGCGGAGAGTCCCTTTATGCTGTGTCAGAAGTGCCATAAGAACCTCGCCTCGGTACGTTACGCGGAAGTGGTGGATGGGCAGGTGAACGATTTGAACCTGTGCCATGACTGTTTGAAGAGTCAGCAGGATAGTGCAAAAACCGGTTTCGATCTGTCCGAGCCTCCTCCCTTCATCCGGCCGGGGCGCAAGCCGAAGCCCAGTGCGCCAACCGCCATGGAAATCTGCCCCACCTGTGAAACGGAGCTTCAGACGATCCTTAAGTCGGGCCGCGTGGGATGTGCGCGCTGCTATGACAAAGTATCGGCGGAGTTGGAGTCGTTGCTCGAAGGTATCCATGACGGCCTGACCCACCACGGGAAGACGCCGCAGATGGATGACGAACGGGCCGTGGCCAGGGCGGAGCTGCAAACACGCCGGGGCCTGCTAAAGACGGCCTTGGATATGGAAGATTATGAGTCGGCCGCAGGCTTGCGCGATGCGATTCAGCTGCTGGAATCTGGGTTAAACTCAGGAAATGCCGAGGGCAATTAAGTATGGTTGAGACGCTGCTGGATAGAGATGCGGTATGGATTTCTGGGACCGGTCCGGATGCGGACGCGGCCATCCTCTCGCAATGCCGCCTGACGCGGAATCTGAAGGAGTTTCCCTTTCCCGCTCAGTGCGACGACACGGAGAAGGCCACAATCGAAAAACGCCTTCTGGATGTCTTGGACGCGTTGAACCTAACGCGTACGGGAATTTATTACAGCATGGCTGAACTGGATGATCGGGAGGTGGAGTTTCTGTTTGAACGCCTGCTCATCCCCTATCGGCTGTGGAAGGGCGACGGCCCGCGCGGGGTCTATATCGCGGACGACCAATCGTTTAGCATCGCGATTAACTGCGAGGATCACCTTGAGATTCAGGCGCATGCTTCCGGTGTGCAGATTGAAGAAATATGGGCTCGTGTCAGCGCCCTGGATGATCAGCTGACCGACAATATCGATTTCGCGTTTAACGACCGTCTCGGATACCTGACGACCTCGGTGCGGAACCTTGGCACGGGGCTCAGAGCCAGCGCGCTCCTCCATTTGCCGGGCTTGGCCATGACGGGCGAACTCGCGAAGGTCATAGAGGATTTCCGCGATAAGCGCTTCGCCTTAAATCCTGTGGTAGGACCGCACGGGGAGGAATTGGCCGATTTGTTCCGCCTCATCAACCCCAGTACGCTGGGCCGCCCCGAATCGGAGATCGTGTTGCGAATAAAAATGGCGGCGACCGAAATCGTCAGCCGGGAACGCTCGGCCCGCGCCCGCATCCGGACGGAGCTCCCCTTGCAACTGGAAGACCGTGTGGGCCGCGCCCTGGGCGTCGCCCGCGGAGCCCGGCTTCTTGAATTTGGAGAGGGGATTTCGGTATTGTCATCTCTGCGAATGGGTGTTTCCGAAGGGCTGCTTGACGGATTCTCCATCCACGCCATCAACGAAGTATTTATGGCCTCGCACAGCGCGCAGATCGAAATGCGGCATAATCGAACTTGCGATGAATTGACCCTAAGCTCGGAACGGGCCGATCTTTTTCGCGCCCGCTTCGCCTAATTTACACGCACGAGGACTCATCTGCCATGTGGGAACGATTTACTGAACGCGCGAAGCAGGTGGTTAGCGCCGCCCGCGAGGAGGCCACGCGCCTCAATAGCGAATACGTACGGACGGAGCATATCCTTTTGGGGTTATGCCAAGAACCGGAGGGTATCGCCGCTAAGGCCCTCGGACACCTGGGCGTTGATATCGAGGCTCTCGCCCTCGAAATCGAACAGCAGTGTCAACGCGGCACGGCGACGGTTTCGGGCGACGATATCGCTTTCACGCCACGTGCGAAGAAAGTCCTTGAGTTGGCGGTCGAGGAAGCGCGCCGCTTCAACCACAGTTACATCGGTACGGAGCATATTCTCCTCGGCCTCATCAAGGAAGGCGAGGGCATCGCGGCAAAGGTTCTCCAGGACATGAAGGTTGACCTGGGCCGGGTCCAGGCGGAAGTGATTCGCCTTCTAGGCGATCAGAGCCGCGGCGGTAATCCGCAGCAAGCCTCGACCGGCAAGAAATCGCAGACGCCCGCCCTGGACACCTTCGGACGCGACCTCACGGCTTTGGCGCGCGAGGATAAGCTGGATCCGGTTATCGGACGCGAGGGAGAAATTGAGCGCCTCATCCAGATTCTGAGTCGGCGCACGAAGAACAACCCGGTGCTGATCGGCGAGGCTGGTGTCGGCAAGACGGCTATCGTGGAAGGCCTCGCTCAAGCGATCATCGAGGGCGATGTGCCGGACCTTCTGCTGGGTCGGCGCGTACTCACGTTGGATTTGGCCGGAGTCGTTGCCGGCACGAAGTATCGCGGCCAGTTCGAGGAGCGGCTCAAATCCGTCATGAAGGAAATTCGCCGCGCGGACAATATCATTCTCTTTATCGACGAGCTTCACACCATCGTGGGCGCGGGTGCTGCGGAAGGCGCGGTAGACGCGGCGAATATGCTCAAGCCCTCGCTGGCCCGCGGCGAATTGCAATGCATCGGCGCAACGACGATGGACGAATACCGCAAGCACATCGAAAAGGATGCCGCTTTGGCGCGGCGCTTTCAGACGATTATCGTCGAGGCGCCCTCGGTGGAGCAGACGATCGAAATCATCCTGGGCTTGCGCGACAAGTATGAGGCGCATCACCGGGTAAAGTTTTCGGATGAGGCTATTGTGGAAGCCGCGAAACTCTCCAATCAATACATTATGGACCGCTATCTTCCGGACAAGGCGGTGGACGTGATCGATGAGGCCGGAAGCCGCGCACGCTTGCAAGTTACCACGCGCCCGGCGGACCTCAAGGAAATCGAGCACGAGATCGAATCGGTTACGCAGGAAAAGGAAGCAGCCATCCGCAGCCAGGAATATGAAAAGGCCGCGAAATTACGGGACAGCGAACGCACGCTCATCGCCAAGCTCGAGGATCGAAAGCGCGACTGGGAAAAGAAGCGCGATTCCGCGGAGACGATTGTTACGGAAGAAGATATCGCGTATATCGTGGCGAAGTGGACGGGGGTTCCCCTCACAAAACTCGAAGAGCGCGAATCGGTCAAGCTCTTGCGGATGCGCGAAGAGTTGCACGGCACGGTGATCGGTCAAGACGCTTCCGTCGATGCGATCACGCGCGCCATTCAGCGCTCCCGGGCCGGCCTCAAGAATGCGAATCGGCCCGTGGGCTCGTTCTTGTTCCTTGGGCCTACCGGCGTTGGAAAAACATTGCTGGCAAAATCTTTGTCGACGTTCCTGTTCGGAAACGCGGAAGCGCTGATCACCATCGACATGTCGGAGTATATGGAAAAATTTGCGGTGTCCCGCCTCGCGGGCGCGCCTCCGGGCTATGTGGGCTACAACGAAGGGGGTCAGCTCACGGAACAAGTGCGGCGTCGGCCGTATTCGGTGGTGCTGTTCGATGAAATTGAAAAGGCGCACCCGGATGTATTCAACACGCTTTTGCAGATTCTCGAAGAAGGCCACATGACCGATTCGACGGGCCGCAAGGTTGATTTCCGTAATACGGTGATCGTGATGACCAGCAATGTAGGCGCGCGCCGCATCGGGAAAAATGTATCGCTGGGCTTCCAGAAGAACGATGAAGAAGACCTATACAATCGTATGAAGGATCGCGTGGTGGAGGAGGCGAAGAAAGTCTTCAACCCAGAATTCTTGAACCGAATTGACGAAATGATCGTTTTCCACCGCCTGACCCGCGACGAACTGTGCCTGATCGTTGACATTGAAGTCGGAGAGGTGGTAAAACGCCTCAAGGAAAAGGAGATCGACTTTACCTTGAGCGACGCTGCGAAGAAGTTTATCGTCGAAAAGGGTACGGACGAGGAATACGGCGCGCGGCCGTTGCGGCGGGCGGTACAACAGTTCATCGAAGATCCGTTGTCCGAGTTGCTGCTTCAGGGCGCGTTCGAACCGGGGACCACTATTGAAGCGAAGGCCTCTGAAGGGGCGGACCGCCTGTCTTTCGAGCCTTCGATACCCGTAGCGGAAGGTGTGACTACTTGAGATTACTCGCCACTTGCTTGGCCGCGGTAGCGGTCGCGCTGGCGTTCGTTCCTGTTTCATCCGGTCAGATTCAAGAGAGCTTCACTGTGCGTTCGGTGGAGTTTTCCGGGTTGGAGGAACGTGTCAGCGAGCAATTCATTCGATCGCAGCTTGAGGTTCAGCCGGGGCAGCCCTTCAGTCCCCCTGCCGTCAGTCGCGACATCGTCCGCCTTTACGCCTTGGGGCATTTCGTCCGCATCAGTGTCAAGCGCGAAACAATCGGCACCCAAATCGACCTGTTCTATATCTTTGAAGAGAAACGCGAGATCGACGAAGTCACCGTTGTCGGCAACCGCAAGGTTAAGCTGCGCGAGGTGCGCGCCGTGTTGAATTGGCGAAAGGGCGCCCCCTTCGCAGAGGAAGGCTATGAGGAAGAGCGTCAGGCCCTTCTCGGCCTGTACCTCTCCAAGGGCTTTCTGAACGCCACCGTGGATATTGTGGTGGAAGAGGTCTCCCCTTCGCGTGTTCGCGTCACTTATTTTATCGAAGAGGGGCGGAAAGCCCGCATTCGCTCGGTCCGCTTTGTGGGTAACGATGCCCTCACCACGCGTAAGCTGCGCAAGGCCGTCAAGTCGAAGCCGCGCAGGTGGTTCCTTGGCGGGCGCTACAACGAGGACAAGTTCGAGAACGATATTGTCATTATTCAAAAGGAATATTTCGATGCGGGTCGCCTCGAAGCCGAAGTGCTTGAAACGGATTTCGCCTACAGTCCAAACGGAAAAAAACTGGACATTACCATTTCGGTCCGGGAAGGCGAAGAGTACCGCGTAGACACCCTGGAGTTTGCCGGCAATACCGTGTTCGATGAAGACGAATTGCTCCGCTCTGTCGAAGTGCTGCCGGGCGATATTCACAACGTCTCTCAGGTGGAAGAGGACGCGACAGCGATTCGCGAAGGGTATCAGGATTCGGGGTATGTGGGCGCGCAAATCAGGGATACCGTCGTGACCGTAGACCGTCAAGCGAAGACGACTAAGGTCGTTCACGATATCTCCGAGGGCGGCCTTGCGTATATCCGCGAAATTAAGGTCATCGGAAACTCGGTCACCAAAGACGAAGTGGTACGCCGCCGGCTGCTCTTAAGCCCCGGCGACCGTTTCGACGGCGCACTCTACCGCGCCAGCCAAAACCGCGTGGAATCGACGGGTTACTTTGAAGATGTACGGCTGTCGCTTCTGCCAACCGACCTGATGAGCGATCAGTGGGCCGATCTCCAGATGGACGTGATGGAAGGCAGCACCGGGAATTTCAATTTTGGGGGCGGATTCAGCACGGATGCCGGCCTGGGTGGATTTGCGGAGGTCCGGCTGAACAACTTTGACATTATGAACTGGCCGCGGTTCTCGGGGGGCGGCCAGCAATTCGCGATGCGTCTTTCCGTGGGCGAACTCAGTACCTCGTATAACATCAGCTTTACGGATCCGGAGATCGCCGGTTATCCTTTTGCCTTCGGCTTCGACTTCTTCGACGAGACGGTCGAGACCTCGGGCGGGTCGGACTTCACGCAGAAAACGCAAGGCGCGCAGCTTCGCCTGGGTAAAGCGCTTTCACCCTATGTGAACGCGCGGACATCCATCCGCTACGCGGATGTGGATATCAGCAATATTGGGCTCGTCCTTCACCCCGATCTTCGGGAGCTGCGTAATCCGGGAACAACCTTTTCGAACACGTGGGGCATTTCTAGAAATACCATCGACAACTCGCGCGACCCAACGACGGGATCCTCCCATGGCATCCAGATCGAAGTGGCCGGATTTGGCGGGGACAACGATTTTGTGAAGATCGAGCATGACTCAAATTGGTACCGCAACATGGGCAAAGAGCAAAAATGGGTGCTTTCCCTGCGGACCCGCACGGGTTACGCGATCCCCTACGGCGACAAGGATCTCGTATCTATCTCGGACCGATTCTTCGCGGGCGGAACCTCGACGGTTCGCGGATACGACAACCGCGATATCGGTCCCAAGGTGCGCAGTCTGATCTGGATCGGTGAGAAGCAGGCCATCGGCGGCGAGGTTCGAATGCTCAACAGCTTTGAAGTGAAGTACATCGCATCCGATATGGTCCGCCTTTACGGCTTCGTCGATTCGGGCGGAGTGTGGAAGACCGACAGCGACATTGACCTGGGCGAAATCAAATACAGCGTTGGGCTTGGTATCGGTTTCAACGTCCCCAAGATGGGGCCGCTGAGGCTAGATTACGGAATTCCGCTGAACCCCGACGACGACCAGGGAAGCGGGCGCCTCCATCTGATTCAATCGTTTCGCCTGTTCTAGCGGGCCCGGTCCTAGTCTAGCGAACCCTGCTCTAGCGGGCTAAGTGAATTTTCGCTGGGATGGGGAGCGTACCCGCAAGCCTCAATAAACCCAATACAGGCTCGCGGATACGATCACCCTCCCAGCATGTTTCCGCAATAAAAACTACGTTTACTCGCGTTTGCCGATCCCGATGACGCCAACCGCTACACGCCCGCCGGCTGCACCCGTCGGCTGACTCATCATGTCGTCCGCGCCGGCATGAATCGTAATGGCTCGCCCGATCACGCTATTTGGGCCACTGAGTTTTACGTGCTTGTCCACATAGGTTTTCATGCCGTGGCCAGACGCGCCCGCGTCTAAATTCCCCATATCGCCCACATGACGCTTACCTGAATCCGGTCCCGCGTGGTCCGCGCCCTCGGGGTTATAGTGACCGCCCGTCGATTTTCCGTCCTTCCCAGAGATGTCCCCGAGCTGGTGGATGTGAAAACCGTGTTTCCCAGGCGTCAGCCCGTTGATGTGCGCCTCGATTTGTACGCCACCGTCGACTTCTTTGAAGTGTACGACGCCCGTGACGTCGTTGCCTTCTGTGGGAGTAATTACCGCGATGGCGGTGGCGGTATGGTGGGCTGCGCTGATCTGCTGCGTACTCAAGAGCCCCGTGTGGTTGGCCATCATAAAGGCCACCGCCCCAACGACGCCGACGGCGGCTCCCAGTAAAAACGATTTCTTAGTCATGATTAATCTTCCTCCCGTAGTGATTCGACGAATGGTGGGGGCGAAGGCCGCCCCTTATACCTGAGTCAACAATGTATCTGAGGTAACAACGGTACCGAACAATCTATTCGAGGTCAAGAATTGACCTTCGAGCCCGGTCGCCGGTTAGCGTGGAGCGGCGCTATCAAAGGCCTACAATGAGAGGGCGAAACCAAATGAGGTCAGCACCCAACGGTGAGAAGTACCTTTACCGATGATCGCAATGGGAGGCGTCAGAGCGCGCCGCTGCGAAGTTGTCCGGCGATTTGATCTTCAAGGAAAGGAGGGATATCCCGGACGAGCCGCTATCCCACTTGCGCGCACACATCCCACCACGAGGAAATCCGGTCCGACATCCCCAGTTCCACCAAGTGTGTGCTGTCAACACTGGCGATCGCATATTCGACATTCGACGAGTCTTCATCTTCGCAGAAATAGTTCGCAATATGTACGGCGGTAATCGGCGAAAAGGTAACTTCGCTCGACACTTCATAGCCACCCGCTGGTTTCGCGCTGGGGAAGTAATGATAGGAAATCGCTTCAACAACAGACTCCGGAAGCCCCCATAAATCCAAGAGATACCCGCCGACTTCGGCATGCGTAGCGCCGTATAAATCCTTCTCCGCCTGTTCCAGAGAAATCTTTTTCTCCTTGGCCAAGTTGTACGCCGCAGAAAATTCTTCGGGCAGCTTCGACGCGAGAATGAGCAGGCCGACATCGTGCAGCAGCCCAGCCGTGTAGGAGTCGTCGATCACCTTTTGATCTTCGACTTCCACCTGCGCGATAGCCTGCGCGTACTCCCCGACCTGGAGCCCATGCCGCCATAATTGATCCAGGTCAAAGCCCTCCGGGGCCTCTGCGTCTTCGGCCTGAGAAAACATTTCGGCGACGAGAACAAAGGTCTTAATATTCTCAAGCCCGAGCGCTGAGGCCGCCTCGGAGATGCTGGTAATCCGCTGCCCAGGGCCGGAGTGTACATTGACGATCTGCAGAACCTTCGCGCTCATGCCTGGGTCTTTTTCAATGATCTTTCCGACACGCTCGATGGACGGTTCCGGCGCATTGATCTCATTCATGATCTCCCAATAAATGACGGGGACCGAGGGCAACGTGCCCATTTCCAGCAGCGCCGTCCGAAGACTGGATTCCCCGAGTTGGTCTCGCAGCGACATGGCTCTGGTAAGCACGCTGCGGAGATGATGGGGATCGCATGGTTTTGCCAACACTTGATGGGCGACGGAGGAGGCCTTGATGAGGGTATCCGTGTCTAAATTCCCCGAGAGAATGAATCGAACCGTTTGCGGAGATACTTCCATCATTTTCTTCAGCAACTCCTCGCCGTCCATCCCCTGCATATGCATGTCGCACACGATGATTTCGAATGGATTGTCCTTGTCGAGCAGGGCGATCGCATCCTCTCCGCTCTGAGCAAATTGCATATCCCAATACCCGCGCATGGTGTGCAGCATCAGCTTCAATCCGTGCAGCACGTTTTCTTCGTCGTCCACAAATAATATACGTTTTTTCTTCACGTCGCCCATATCAACCGTCCCTCTCGCACAAGCTTCGTATCTCTTCAAATTCGTCCACTACCCCATGAAAAGCTTCGACGATGTCCGGGTCAAAATGCTTCCCTTTCTCCTCTTCGATTATCGCGATGCATTTCTCTTTTGGGAAGGCCTTCTTATAGGGCCGTTCCGAGCGAAGCGCGTCGAAGACATCGGCAAGCGCGACAATGCGCCCGGCCAACGGTATGTCGCTGCCTTGAAGTCCCCCGGGATATCCACTCCCATCCCACTTCTCATGATGGCTCATCACGATTGCGGCTGCAATCGCACGCAACTCATGGCCGCTTTCCAGATTTCTCGGTTGGGCCTGAGCCTCCTGTACTTCAGCCAAGTCGCGCATGCCCTTGGGTTCATCCAGCAAAATCGCGGCGCCGATCTCGCAGTGGGACTGCATAATTTTCCGCTCGGCGTCGTCCAGACTTCCGGGTTTCAATAAAATGGCGTCGGGAATTCCTATCTTGCCAATGTCGTGCAGGGGACTCGTTAAGAAAATGGACTGAATAGTAGTGTCGTTTATGTCGAGTGCTGTCGCCAGCGCGCGGCTGCAATTGGCAACGCGAACCACATGGTCCCCCGTCTCTTCGTCTCGGAACTCACCCGCCTTGGCGAGCCGCCAAACGATGTCTCTGCGGGAAAGTTCCAGGGCCGTGGTGCGCTGATACACCTTTTCCTCAAGGAGCTCGTTATACGATTCAAGTTGTTCGCCATAGGATCGAAGTTCCTCTTGATACGATCCGATGCGTAGAACGCTACGCAACCGCGCCACCAAATCCTCAGAGGTTACGGGTTTGCTCAGCAGATCCGTGGCGCCAAGATCCAGAGCCTTCCTCTTCAAGTCTTTTTCCGCGTTCCCCGTCAGGATGATGACAGGCACGGTACTGGTCGCCTCGAACTCCCTCAGATACGCGAGGAAATCGAGGCCCGACATACCCGGCATGGAAACGTCGGACACGATCGCATCGAAACTCACGGTGCGGGTCATTTCGAGAGCTGCTTCAGCGCCCACCGCGAAGCTGCAATCCCACTCCTTGCGGTGCTCGCGCAGCATCAAGCGGATCCCCTCGAGAAAATTTTTCTCGTCGTCAACAAAGAGAATTTTTTTCACGTCGCGTCGATTGCCTCCGTCCCCGCCCGCTTCACGAGGCTAGCCGTTAGTTTGTCCCAAAGGAATCCGGACGGTAAAGGTAGTCCCTTTCCCCACCTCAGATTCGCAATCCAGTGTGCCATTTTGAGTGTCTATGATAACCGAACGCACAATGGCAAGGCCCTGACCCGTGCCTTTACCAACCGCCTTCGTGGTAAAGAAGGGGTTGTACATACGATCCAATACATCCGGGGACATGCCCGTGCCGTTATCGGAAACCTTCACCACAACGAACGAGTCATCGTGGTTGGTCGAGACGGTTATCAGGCCTTTCGTCTTTCCGGAACCATCCAGAGATTCCTCGACGGCGTGGGCGGCATTGACGATCAAGTTGAGGATGGCCTGATTGAAGGCACCTTGAATGCACCGCACTAAGGGAAGCGAATCGTCGAGCTCCGTCTTTAAATCCGCTACGTACTTCCACTCGTTCCGCGCCACGGCGATGGT